>JBDMZA010000436.1:0-8598 GCA_039770155.1 Clostridiales bacterium | reverse complement strand
GAGACTTACTTTTTTAGTTGTATAAAATTTAGATAATTAATCATAAATTTACATTAAATTTAACATAATTTAAAACAAAATTGATAATATAATATCAAATTATATTATTTAAAAGAAAATAAGTATTCTAAGTAGTACCAATTATCTTTATAATTACTAGTTTAATGTAAAGGAAGATTTATATGCTAAAAAAAATATTTATAATATCCCTCATCATTTTAATTACAATTATTTCAAATTACTTGACAGGTTTTTCAGCTCAAAAATCAGATCATAAAATATCACCTGTCTTTGAAACACGTCCAACATTTGATGATGAGAATTTTGATGCAGATGATCCTGCAATATGGGTTAATAAAGAAAATAGAAATGACAGCTTAGTTATTTGTACTTTAAAAAAAGGTGGATTAGATGTATATAATTTAAACGGCAAGTTGCTTCAATATATCAAAGCAGAAGGACCAGCTAACAATAATACAGAAAACAAAGCTGGAAGATATAACAATGTTGATATCATTTACGGTTTAAAACTAGGAAAAAAAGAAGTTGATTTAGCAGTTGTTAGCGATAGAGGTTATGATAAATTAAGAATATTTTTAATAAATCAGAATAAAAAAACAAATGACAATAATTACATAACAGAAATAACAGCACCTGATCAACCTTGGATATTTAGTAATACTCAAGAAGAAGTAAACAACAAAAAAACAGCCTACGGATTAGCAGTAACTCAACCTATTCACAGAAAAAAGCACGCAATTGCCTTTGTAAGTCAAAATGATACAACAAGTATTGCAAAAATCCAACTTCATGGAACTGCTGATGGAAAAATCGGTTATACTCTGTTAAGTGAATTTGATTTGCCAGAAAACTTTATTTTACCCAATGGAGACTGTTGGAGTCCATTTCATGATGATAGTGAAGAAAAATCTCATATTGAAGGTATGGTAGTAGATGATGAAAATAATACATTATTTCTAGCTCAGGAACAAATTGGTATATGGAAAACGTCTATAACTAATTCTAAATGCAATCTTGAGTTAATTGATAAAGTAAATGAATATGGTGTGCCCTATGAAAGATTATGGGATGAAGAAGAAGAAGAATATACTTGTGAAAGATTATGGGATGAAGATAAAAATTATGGTTCAGATTATTTATCTGAAGATGTTGAAGGCTTAACTATTTACAACTGTGGAAACAAAAATGGATATTTAATGGCTTCAAGTCAAGGGAGTAATACTTTTGTAGTATATGATAAAGTTTCAAATGATTATATTTCAGAATTTAAAATTGAGAGTTCAAAAAATATTGATGGTTCACAAGAATGTGATGGAATACATGTTACAAATATGAATCTTGGAAACAAATTTCCAAATGGACTATTAGTTACTCAAGATGGAGATAACACACCAAAGTACTTAGATAAAAATGGAGAATCCAGAATTTCAACTAATTTTAAATTTGTCGATTGGAAAGATATTGCTTCTAAATTTAATCTGACTATAAATAATAAATAAATTACAATTCTAAGAGTTTCAAAAGCGACTAGTTCACTTTTGAAACTCTCTTAAAAGTATACTGATATTAGTTCATTAAATTTTTCATTTCATGAATATATCTTCTAATATTCTAAAAACTCCAATTAAATCATCTATTTGAAAAATCCATTTTGTTATTATAAACCAACAATCATCAATCAACCTAAAGAATTTAAATATAAAGATGAATTTTCTCAAGTTAATCCATATGATGAGTTTTATAGTCTTTATATTGTCTTTTTCTTATATAAATTAATTTTCTGAAGTAATCAATATACAATTTTTTTCAATTATATCTTATTAACCTTTTTTGTAATAATATTCCTACTATAGCTTTCAAAAACAATTTCCTATTATATGTTTAAGCTCAATAATAAATCTATAACTTACATAATTTTTATTATTTTCTGCATCTTTTAAATCCTAGTCAATAATACAAAAATGATTCTTTTTCTCAATTTCTTTTTTTACTTTTTTTGTATCTTTTTCAGATATTTCAAAAACATTATCTAAGTCACTTCTAATAAATTTTTTTATTCCTTTATAGCTTTTTAATTCTTCCAATAGATATTTATCATCAGTCTCAACTACTGTAATTGTTCTTACTTTTATTTTCTTACTTTCACCTTTCCACCTTACTAATTCCATTAAAACATTTTCAGGAATTTTATTTTTTTTATTTTCTTCTAAATATTGAATAATTTCATCAATTTTAAAATCTGCTTCTAATGCTGATACCATTGATTTAAAACTTAATTTATAAATGACAACATTATCATCATCTACCAATTTCTCAGCAAACCTGTCAAAAAACATACAATGTTTATGTTTTAATCTTCCATTTGATACCACAATTTCGAAATTTGGTTGTATTATTAATTTTTCTTCCTCTGTAATTTCTTTTTTTTCAAGTTTGTAATTTTCATTAATACCTAAAATATGCCCTCCTAAATTAGTTACTTTAAAATATCCTAATGAAATATACATAATATCTTCATCTGAATAATCGTCACATATCATTACATCAACTATACCAATAGTAGAAAAATACTCTATTAAAGCTATCTCAATAAATCTACTTTCCAAACAATCCCATGAATTACCAACTGAATAGTAATATTTCTGGTAGTCATCATATATCTCTATCTCACCAATACTACTTTTAATAATATTCTTATTATTTATTCTAATAATATTAGATAATTCTTTAAAATCAATCCATTTATCAACTGGACATTTCTTTAAATATTTTATAATTACCTCTCTTGCACTTTTTAGATTAAGTCTACTTTTTGGATATCTAAATCTGTTTTCATTAATTCTTTCTATTTCATTAATTTTTTTTGAATTTTTGTATGCTTCAAAAAGAATTTTACATTTTTCAATAACTCCACTTGATAAAAACACATCTGCTTTAGAAGCTGCTTTAATCTCATCACCATATATTTTTATTAATTTTGATGTTAACATTAAACTATAAATTCCAAATAATCTTGTTGTATATTTAAAGTTTCTTATTTCCTTTACTATATAGTCATCGAATTCTATTTCTTTATTTTCTAAAACATCATTCATTTTTGCAAAAGATCTTTTTACTAAATAATTATTTTTATCTGTTACTTTAATTTTATTTTTGTTTATTAACCTTAATGTATAAATGAAATCATTTTCAAAAGATTCTTTTATACTAATTTCCCAATATAAATCTTTATCAATATTTTTATAATCTACCTCAGTAAAGTTTGTTTCAACTTCTTTTACATATGTTTTTAATTGATTATAAACATTATTAGGCATATCATCTTTAATAAATAACAAATTTGTTTTTGAATCACTAAATAGATTATCTATATGATACCAATTATAAAAAAATCCACGATCTGTACTTTTGCCATGTTTTTCTTTTATTTCATCAATCTCATCATGATCTATATTTCCATTCATCCTTATGTAAGTTTCAACTATTTCCTTTTCATACTTACTAAGATCATCCCAAACATTTTTTATATTACTTTTAGATGAAATATATTTATAACATTCATCAACTAATTCTTTCTTTTTTAATTTATTAACATTTATACCTAATGGTCGTAACTTTTTTCTTAAATCATCACATGTTAAATTTTCTATTTTCATATACAAATTATTATCTTCCATTTTTTTATTCTCCCTATTGTTCATAGTTTTCAATATAGTATTTATATCCTTGTTCTGTTAAAAACATCTGCCTTTTTGAGGCAAAATCTTGTTCTCTGCTCTGGGTTGTAACAATTGAATAAAAATATGCTTTGTTATCCCCACTTTTTGGCCTTAGTATACGGCCTAACCGTTGAGCTTCTTCCTGCCTTGAGCCAAAAGTTCCTGAAATTTGTATTGCAACATTAGCATCAGGTAAATCAACAGCAAAATTAGCTACTTTTGAAACAACTAATACTTTTATATCTCCATTTTTAAAGTCATTAAAAAGTTTGTTTCTTTGAATACTTTTGGTTTTTCCTGTTATTAACGAAAACTTTTTCTCTCTTGCAAAATCTTCCAGTTGATTAACATACTGACCAATAATAAGTACATTATCTTCATTATGTTTTTTTAGTAGATTATATATTACTTCCTTTTTTTTAATATTTTCTGAGGCTATTCTAAACTTATTTCTTGAACTGCTAATAGCATATTTCATCTTTATACTTTCTGGCATTTGGACTCTTATCTCAAGACATTTCGCCTCTGCAATCCACCCATTATTTTCCATAACTTTCCATGGTACATCATATTTTTTAGGTCCAATAAGGCTAAACACATCATCTTCCATACCATCTTCACGAACAAGTGTAGCTGTTAGTCCAAGTCTTCTTATTGCTTGAATTTCAGATGTAACTCTAAAAATAGGTGCTGGAAGCATATGTACTTCATCATATATAATAAATCCCCACTTCTTATCATTAAAAATTTTAAAATGTATAAAAGACTCGTCTCTACTTTTTCTATGAGTTAATATTTGATATGTTGTTATTGTAATTGGTTTTATTTCCTTTATTTCACCACTATACTCACCTATATCATCAGGTAATATATTTGTTTTATCAATCAATTCATTTTTCCACTGTCTTAATGCTGTTATATTAGTTGTAATTATAAGTGTTTCAGTTTTCACTTTTGACATACAAGCCATTGCTGTTATAGTCTTTCCTGAACCACATGGTAAAACAATAACACCACTTCCACCTTTTTCACTTCCATTAGCATAAAAAATCTCACATGCATCTTTTTGATAATTCCTTAAGTTTAGTTCTTCTCCAGTAGAAGTTCTTTCCTTTAAATCAATATTATAATTTGCTCCTGAAATATATCCTGCTAAATCTTCGATAGGAAAACCTAATTTTAAAAGTTTATTTTTTATTTCGCCACGATATTCCTTTTTAATTTCTAATCCATTTGGTGACATATTTCTAAGTATATATTTTGATAAAGATTTATTTGATGAAATTTCTTTTAAAATATATTTATCTTCACACTTTATAATCAAATTACCATTTTTTGATAATAGTTTGATTTTACCATATCGCAAAATAATATCTTCTATATCTACTAAAACATTTTGAGCAATATCATACTTGCTATATTTATACAAAATTTTTTTAACATCTTCACAACTCATTCCACTGGAAGCAGCATTCCATAACGAAAGAGGTGTTATTTTATAAGTATGTATATATTCAGGACTTTTCTCTAGCTCTGCAAATTTACTGACTTCATCTCGTACTTCTTCATAAAGCTGGTTTTGTGTTTCAATAAGTATAGTTTTATCAGTCTGAACTATCATAGGGTTATTTTGATTTAACATAACTTTTTGCTCCTTTTCATAAGTAATTTGAAAAATTCCATTAATATTCTATATTATATTATAGTATAAGGAAATAAATTCACATAAGATTTTACATTAACTTAAAAAGCTAGTAGAATATTATTTATATAATCATTTATGTACAATTTTGGAGCCCATTTTTCATTATTTTTAATTTCAAAATTTATTTTAAATATATATTTTAAGTTAATACATGCATTTATAACCAATTTTTGTTTATTCATAGTAACATTAGAGATAAAATGAATAATTATATACTACTTCAATTTTACCGTCAATTATTTACAACATAATTCAGTTATAAAAATAACTTTATCGCCTTTTCTTGTGACTTTTTTGTAAGTTTCAAATACCATTTTATTGTTATTATATCAATCGTATGTAAATATCCCTTGATTTTATCATTAAATTTTTCTATAATTTTATTTATAAACCATTTTTTCTCAATTTTTCTTGATAAAGTATATGAAATTATACTTAAACAGGAATTTAAGTTTCCAATAAATCTTGAGATAATGGTTTTTTATTTGCAGTTTTGCTGTGGTATGTTATACTTAATTCGGTAAAATTTATAAATATATATTGAAAGGAATAAATTTGTGACTATAAAAATCAACCCCCAAATAGAAATTATATTAGCTTCAATATGTTGGAGTACATCAGGATTTTTTATTAAATATATTAATCTTCCTTCAACTTCAATAAGTTTTTTTAGATTAATTATACCGACAGTTTTTTTATTTTTATTTTTTATTAAAGATAAGTCTAAAATACTTAAAACCACAAATAAAATAATGCTTTTCGCATCACTACTAAACGCAATTCGAATGTTTTTCTTTGTTTTTTCCTACTCATATACTTCAATTGGAATTGCAGTAATTATATTATATACATGGCCAATTTTCGCTTTAATATTTAGTAGAATTCTTCTTAAAGAACAGATACCTAAAAAAAACTATTTATTTATAGCTATTGCATTTTTAGGTATAATTTTAATTTATTCAAAAAACAATTTTAGTCTTGAAAATAAAGATTTTCTCGGAATATCTTCTATGTTATTATCCAGCATAATATACTCTCTTACATTTATAATCTTCAAAAAAAATTCAAATAATTATTCTCAATATGAAACGGTTTTTTATCAAAATTTAGTAGGCTCTTTTATATTTTTACCTTTTATATTTATAAATCAACCACTACCTAACGTAGAAAATATAGCACTTGTATTACTATATGCTACCATTGTTGGAATCATTGGATTTTCTTTATTTTTTTCAGCACTAAAAAAAGTAAAAGCCACCACAGCTTCATTTTTAGCTTATTTTGAAGTATTAAGTGCAATCTTAATAGGTATAATTTTTTTAAATGAAAAACTGACATGGAATATTATTTTTGGTGGTTTATTAATAATCATTTCTACAATAAAAATCAAAAAATAATAAATCTATATCTTTTATAATCAATTAAGTTCCGCAAAACGTACGATAATTTATATCTTTTTTTGGTAATTTAAAAAAATATTTCAATTGTTCTTTAGAATAATCATATGGATTTTTTAAAATATTCAGCAAACATTTCATAGTATCAAGATTTTTTTGATCTACAGCATCATTTAGTGCTTCTTCGACTAAATAGTTTCTGGGTATTATTGAAGGATTGTTATTTTTCATCAAACTATAAATTTCTTCTTTCGATTTTTGTTGCCTATTAATCCTACTTCTCCACAATTCATGCCACTCTCTAAATTCTTTAATTTCATCTAAATTTGCATAATTTAACTTATCCATCGTAAGTGCTATGAATGTATTAGTATAATCCAAATTATTTTTTTCCATTATTTTTAAAATATCTTTTATTATAATATGGTCAATTTGTTCTTCGTTAAATAAACCCAATTTGGATCTCATGCCACTAATCCAATAGCTTTTATACAAATCATTGTATTTTGATATGGCATCATTTGCTATTTCAATTGATTTTTCTTTCTTTTCATTTAATAAAGGCAATAAGGATTCGGCAAATCTTGAAAGATTCCATGAAGCAATATGAGGTTGATTCCCATATGAATATCGACCATAATGATCAATTGAACTAAATACAGTTTTACTATCATAAGTGTCCATAAATGCACATGGTCCATAGTCAATAGTTTCACCGCTAACAGACATATTGTCCGTATTCATAACTCCATGAATAAATCCTACCAACTGCCATTTTGCAATTAAAAAAGCTTGCTGCTTTATAACTTCGTGAAGAAACATAACATATGGATTCTTATTGCTGGAATTAGCATCTTTAAAATACCTATTAATTGTATAATCAGCTAATAGTTTTAAATTTTTAAAACTACAAAGTTTTGAAGCATATTCAAAGGTTCCCACTCTTATATAGCTCTTAGCAACACGTGTTAAAATTGCACCAGGTAAAATTTTTTCTCGAATAATGTTTTCTCCTGTACTGACAACTGCCAAACTTCGATTCGTAGGTATCCCAAGTCTGTAAATTGCTTCACTGATTATATACTCACGTAACATAGGTCCCAAAGAAGCTCTTCCATCTCCACCCCTTGAATAAGGAGTTCTACCGGATCCTTTTAATTGAAGCTCTACTACATTCCCATCAATAGTATTGCATTCACCAATTAGTATTGCTCTTCCATCACCTAACATGGTAAAATGACCAAATTGATGTCCTGCATAGGCTTGCGCAATAGGATTTGCAGACTTTGGCAATCTATTTCCACTTAGTATACTCATTCCCTCATCACTTTCCAACAATTCTATATCCATACCAATAAAATCAGCTAAATCATAATTTAAAACTATTAATTCGGGTGACTTTACAGGTATAGGATTTATACTACTAAAAAAAACTTCAGGCAAATGAGAATAACTATTATCAAAATTCCATTTATTCTTAAACTTATTCATCAGTGTCTCCTTTATTAACTCAAAACTATATTGATAACGCCATAATAATTTTCTATGATTAAATTTTCCCAATTAAACTTAAACATAACCACAAAAAAATTTAAATCTTAATATATGATTTTTATTAAACTCAATCATAAAAAGACATCTATAACTTAATTATAGATGTCTTATATATATTTTTTATTATTAGTATTTAGGCAGAATCAAAAAAATAAACTAGTCAACTTTTTTTGAAAATTCGTTAAACCATCGATATTTTCAG
>JBDMZA010000435.1:0-23491 GCA_039770155.1 Clostridiales bacterium | reverse complement strand
TAATCAAAAATTTCATAAGACAATTTTTTTCTGAAAATATCGATGGTTTAACGAATTTTCAAAAAAAAGTTGACTAGTTTATTTTTTGATTCTGCCTAATATTTTTTGGAGGAATTAATTAAATGACATTTAAATCAGGTTTTGTTTCAATAATAGGAAAACCAAATGTTGGGAAATCAACTTTGCTAAATATATTGACAAAAGAGAAAGTTGCAATTACATCAAAAAAACCTCAAACAACTAGAAATACAATAAAATCAGTAGTGACAACAGATGATTGTCAAATAATATTTATGGATACACCAGGTATACATAAGCCAAGGAATGAACTTGGAAAATATATGGTTGGAAAGGCAGAAGATTCAATAAAAGAAGTAGATGCAGTTTTGTTTGTGGTAGAGGTTCTAAATAAAAAACTTACAACTATAGAATTAAACATTGTAGAAATTTTAAAGAAACTTAAAGTACCAAAAATTTTGATTATTAATAAAATAGATTTAGTAAAAAACAAAGAGGAAATTTTAATAATGATTGATGAATACAATAAATTAATGGATTATGATTATGTTATTCCTGTTTCAGCAATAAATGAAGAAGGATTAAATCAGGTTATGGAATCTGTTAAGAACATTTTACCAGAAGGACCAAAATATTTTCCAGATGATACATTAACAGATCAACCGGAAAAACAAATTATGGCAGAGGTCATAAGAGAAAAGTCTTTTAACTTATTAAGTGATGAAATTCCCTATGGAATAGGAGTAGAAATTATTTCTTTTAAAGATGAAAAAGAAGGCGAAATACTATCTATACAAGCTAATTTGTATTGTGAGAAAAATTCTCATAAAGGAATTATAATAGGAAAGAAGGGTAGTATGCTAAAATCTATTGGTACTGAGGCGAGAAAAGAAATGGAGAATCTTATGGGAACGAAAGTTTACCTTGAATTATGGGTAAAAGTTAAAATTGATTGGAGAAATAATAAAAATATGCTTAAAAATCTAGGATATAATTAGTTTTATATGAAAAAAATAGCAAATGTAATAAAAATATAATTTGAAAGAATAGTAATTATATGGTACTATAATTTATATAATTCAGATTGTTTAGAAGCTGTTTTCGAAGAATGTATTAATTTTATATAAATAAACATAACGATAAAAATAAAAATAAAATATAAGGGGGATATTGTTGTGTTAAAAGAAATGATGTGGAGTACGTTTGAGAAGACAGGTAAAATTGATTTTTATTTATTTTATAAGGAAATTGATCAAAAAAAAGAAAAAAAAACTAAAAATAATTAATTACTAGAATACTTTTAAATAAGTTATTTTAATGAATGTTTTTGATTAGTTTGTGTTAAAATTATAATTAAAAACTTAGTTTAAGGATTATTACGAAGATGAAATTTGAAAAATTAAAAGGAATAGTAATTAAAGAAACTAACACAAATGAGGCTGATAAAATACTTACTCTTTTAACAGATATAAAAGGGAAGGTTGCTGTATTTGCAAAAGGTGCAAGAAGACCAAGAAGTAGCTTAGGTTTATCCTCCCAACTGTTGTGTTATAGTGAGTTTGTTTTATTTAAAGGCAGAGATTTTTATTATCTTAGTAGTGCCGAGTTGATAAAACATTTTTATTTTATAAGGAAAGATATTATTAAAGTAACATATTGTGCACATGTTTTGGAGATTTGTAGAGATGGTACTCAAGAAAATCAGTATTCTGAAGATATTTTAAGGTTATTGTTAAATACTTTGTATATTATCGAAAATCCAAATAAAAAATCCTATGATTTAATAATCAGTATATTTGAATTTAAATTTATTTCATTAATGGGTTTTACTCCAAATGTATATCAATGTAATAATTGTGGAAAATCAAATATAGATAGATTGTATTTCGATGTTAGACATAATAATTTAGTGTGTAAAAATTGTTCTATAAGTATAAAGAATAACATAATAATTTCTTTACCTACACTAAAATCTATGATTTATATACTTGAAGCTCCAATTCAAAGTATTTTTAAAGTAAATCTTTTAAATCAATTAACAAAAGAATTAAAAACATTTACATCAAAATATTTGAATTATGTTATGGAGAAAAACTATAATAAATTAAATATGTTAAAAGATTTACTTTGAAAATAAAAGCTCTTAAGGCATATACCTTAGGAGCTTTGATCATAAATTATTATTATTCTTTATTTATTAATTATATTATTCATATTATAAAATCCTGATTTTTTCCCCTTCATAAACTTTGCAGCATCAAGGGCCCCAGAGGCGAATATATTTTTAGACATAGCCTTATGTTTGATTTCAATAATTTCATCAGTTCCTGCAAATATTACATCATGTTCTCCGACTATTGTACCACCTCTTAGTGCATGTAAACCTATTTCCTTTTTGGTTCTTTTTTCTCTTTTTGATTGACGCTCATATACATATTTATATTTTTCAGATAATATCTCATTCATTGAGTCTGCTATAGCAAGAGCTGTTCCACTTGGAGCATCTATTTTTTGATTATGATGTTTTTCAATAACTTCAATGTCAAAGTTTTTTTCTAAAATTGTTGCAGCTTTTTGCACTAAATCAATTAAAAGATTTATTCCCAATGACATATTAGCTGAAGAAAAAATACCTATTTTTTCAGATGCAGAATGCATTTTTTTGATTTGTTCTTCTGATAATCCTGTAGTTGCCATTACAACAGGTATATTTTTCAAGAGCGAATAATTAATTACAGAATCAAATGCAGCAGGATGAGAAAAATCTATAATAACATCAACTTCTTTGTTACATTTATTAATATCAGTAAAAATATCAACTTCAATATTATCATTTTTCGATATGTCAAAACCTGCAACAACATTAAATCCGTCTCTCTCGATTGCAAGATCATATATTACTTTTCCCAATCTTCCGTTTATACCACTTATTAACAAATTTACCATTTTAAAATCCTTCCCGTATTATATGGGATTAACCCAAAAACTAATTCATAAAATATTCCTTTGAGTCACCCTATTTAAAATTATCAATTTAAAGATATATTTGAAAGTTTATACTCATCTATAATTTTTTTTACATATTTATGATTTGAATTACCTAAATCCACTAAAGGCAATCTACATTGTCCTATTTCAAACCCAATATAATTCATAATATACTTTAATGGAATTGGACTTACTTCAACAAATAAAGATTTAATTAGATCCAAATATTTAAATTGGATTTTTCTTGACTCTTCAATCTTACCATCTAGATAATTTTTAACTAATAAATGAGTTTCTTTTGGAATTATATTAGCCATTACTGAAATTAAGCCTTTTCCACCTAATGAAAGTACTGCATATGCTAAATCATCATTTCCTGAATAAACAGAAAAATCATCTCCACAATTGTGAATTACTTCAGCTACTTGATTGAAATTACATTCTTTAACAGCAATGATATTATCAATTTTGGATAATTTTAATATTGTCTCAGGATTTATATTTATTGATGTTCTTGTTGGAACATTATATAAAATTACAGGAATTTCAATACTGTTTGCAATTTTTTTGAAATGTTCATAAAGACCAACTTGGGTAGTTTTATTATAATATGGTGATACTAATAAAACTGCATCAACGCCGACTTTCTGAGCAAATTTACTCATTTCAATAGTATGATTAGTATCATTACTACCTGTACCTGCTATAACAGGTATTCTTTTGTTTATTATATCTACAGCAAATCTAATAACTTCTTTATGTTCACTATCAGGCATGGTAGATGATTCACCTGTAGTTCCACAAATTAAAATTGAATCAGTACCATTTTCAATTTGGAACTCGATTAATTTTTCAAGTTTTTTAAAATCAACGCCATTATCAGTAAAAGGTGTAATTAAAGCTACACAAGATCCTTTAAAAACTGGATTATTCATAATAACATCCTTTCAGTTTGTTTTTTTTATTATTATCAAGATAGCAGACTTTTTTGCTATCATTTATTCACTATTTTTTCTTTAATTATCAATTCTGCTATTTGAATAGTATTAGTTGCTGCACCTTTTCTCAGATTATCAGCAACAACCCATAAATTCACACCGCTTTCTACACTTTCATCTCTTCTTATTCTACCTACAAAAGTTTCGTCTTTTCCAGAGGTATTTAATGCTAAAGGATATATATTATTTGATGGATCATCTTGAACAATAATACCAGGTGCTTCTTTTAATACTGATTTTAGATCATCTAAGTCGAATTTGTTTTCAAATTCTACATTTATTGATTCACTATGTCCATTAAAAACAGGAACCCTAACAGTTGTTGCTGTTATTCGTAAATCAGGAAGATTTAAGATTTTTCGTGTTTCATCAATCATTTTTATTTCTTCTTTTGTGTAACCATTTTCAGTAAATACATCTATATGTGGTAACACATTATATGCAATAGGGTGAGGAAAATTTTTAGGGCTTTCTCCCTTAATACCATCCTCTAAATCCTTTTGTCCAGCAAGACCAGCACCTGAAACAGCTTGATAAGTGCTATATACTATTCTTTTGATTTTAAATTTGTCATTTAATGGTTTTAGAGCAACAACAGCTTGAATTGTCGAACAATTTGGATTTGCTATAATACCATTATGATATTTAACATTATCAGGATTAACTTCAGGAACTATTAAAGGAACATTAGGATCCATTCTCCAACAACTACTATTATCAACAACAATGCAGCCTTTAGAAGATGCTATGGGAGCAAATTTTTTACTTGTGCTTCCACCAGCTGAAAATAAAGCTATATCAATTCCTCTATCAAAAGAAGTTTCAGTTAGTTCTTCAACAACATAATCCTTTTCTAAAAAATTTATGATTGATCCAGCAGATCTTTTGGATGAAAAAAAGTATATATCATCGATTGGTAATTTTTTTTCTTCTAATATTTTAATAAAAGTTCTTCCTACCATTCCTGTAGCTCCAACAATTGCCAATTTTATTTTTTTCATAGAGATTTCCTCCTAAAATTTATATTGTAAAATTAAAATAGCTGGTAAAGAGGATTACCAGCAAACAAAATATAAAACAAGTGTATTTGTTTTATTTGTTTCTGATAGCTCTCCATCATATGATGATGACAGTTATATAATTATTAACCATACAACCAGGATTTGCTAATATGGGTCAACAAATCCTTCGGCATTTTACCCTTTCATATTAATTAAATAAACCCCATAATTAATAAAAAATCATAACATTACTAATGTAAAATGCACCTCTACCAAACATTCTATATCATTTCATAAAATGATATCATTTATGTTTATTCATGTCAATTTAATTTTAAGCTGTTAATATATAACTATTATTTATATATTATGTTTCATTACTTATTGATACTCTTTGCTTCATATTTTCATAAACATGTTTATATAATTTAAATACATTATTTGCTTCAGTATCATCCAGATTAAAATCAGGATGATATTTTTCGATAACACCATTCCATCCTATTAATAAAATTTCGGATTGTATTTCATTTAATTTTCCTATAATTTGCTGTCTTTTTTGATCGTTTTTCATTATTAAAACCCTCCAAAATAATTTATAGATATATTACAAGTAAATTTTACCAAAACACTAATGAAATAATTAAAAGTTCTTTTATTTATTAATATTATACAATAAAATAGTAGTATAATAGATTAATCTTACAAAATCTTCTTTTATACGATAATATTTTTGTATAATATCTAACAAAGCAAAATAATGTCGAACTAAAATAGTTTGATTTATTACTTTA
Source organism: Clostridiales bacterium (assembly GCA_039770155.1). Classification (GTDB taxonomy): domain Bacteria; phylum Bacillota; class Clostridia; order Acetivibrionales; family JBDMZA01; genus JBDMZA01. Next base: position 17,692 of record JBDMZA010000435.1, on the reverse strand, counting down.
GAGCGTGGATTTATTTTTGGATGTTCCTAAAGAATGAAGTAGTTTGATTTTTACTTATGGATAATGAAAAAAATTGTGTTAATATTTTATTTGTTATATTGTATTTAAAGAATAAATGTATTAGAATGTATTTGATTTAATATTGTGAAATATTTTTTTAAACTAATTTTTAGCAATTAGATATTGATTTACATTTATAAAATATAGAATTATGAAATCTAAAAAAATAACCTTCTTATACTCTTATAATTACTAAGAGATGTCCAAAAAATAAACTCTAATTTTCGAGTGTGAATTCGCGTGATTTAAGCGGATTTCAGATTAAAAGAATTTGGTATTATTTTTTAGATTCTCCTAAGTATTAGCTTGTATAGGTGAGTAGTTTAGTAAAGTAGAATTATTAGATTGTATAATTTTTTACTTGAATTTAAGAATAATTTATTTTCTTTGGATAGTCTTAGGAAATAAAACTTATAAAATTAAGAGATTATATATTTATTTTTATAAATAAAATTTTTGAAGTATTGTAATTGTAACAAGGGGAGGCAAATATATGGCAAGTTATATATCTATTTGGTTAGGTATAACAGATGAAGCAGATGATTCTAATAATCTTGTGAAAAATTATACAAAAGAAAAGATCGATTTGTATGATAAAAACGCAGAAAAAGAAGAAGATTTTAGAGAAGCTGTATTTTATGAAGATATGGTTTAGTAGATCATAATTATGGATAAATAAAAAATAATAGCATATGTTTTTTGTGAAAAATCACTAAAAGCATGCAATTAATTGCTTAAGAATGACAATTTATTTTTATGATATCCCTAAGACCCCATATCAAATTCTGGTATGAGGGTCTATTTGATTTCTTGATATTTGAAAGGTGAGATATTTTTTGTGAAAAAAGAAGATTTTAATTATTATTTGCCTGATGAATTAATAGCCCAAGAACCTATTATGAATAGAGATTTTTCAAATTTATTAGTAATAGATAAATCTACAGGTAATTTAGAGCATAGAAAATTTAAAGATATTATTAATTTTTTAGATAGAGGAGATTGTATAGTATTAAATGATACTAAAGTACTTCCAGCAAGATTAATTGGTAATAAAAAAACAACAGAGGGAAAAATTGAGTTTGTTTTATTAAATAATAAAGGACAAGATATATGGGAAGTAATTTTAAAACCAGGTAAAAGAGCTAAAATTGGAAGTGAATTTATATTTGGAGAAGGAAAATTAAAAGCTGAAATAATTGATATTTTAGAAGGTGGTAACAGATTAGTTAAGTTTAATTATGATAATAATTTTGAAGAGGTATTAAATGATATAGGTATTATGCCTCTACCTCCATATATAAAAAAAAATTTAGACGATAAAACAAGATATCAAACAGTATATTCTAAATTTTTAGGTTCAGCAGCAGCACCAACAGCTGGGCTTCATTTTACAAAAGAGCTATTAGATGAGATATTAAAAAAGGAAATTAGATTGGCATTTATAACATTACATGTTGGATTAGGAACATTTAGACCTGTAAAAGCAAGTAATATTCATGATCATAAAATGCATAAGGAGTACTTTAATATAGATTCAAAAAATGCTGATATTATAAATAATACAAAAAATAATGGTAAAAAGATAATTGCGGTTGGAACCACTACTAGCAGAGTATTAGAGACAGTAAGTGATGACATGGGATATATTGAGAAAAAAACAGGTTGGACTGATATATTTATATATCCAGGATATAAATTTAAAGTTGTAGATAATTTAATAACAAATTTTCATCTCCCAGAGTCAACATTAATAATGCTTGTTTCTGCATTAGCTGGAAAGGATAATATTTTAAAAGCATATAATGAAGCTGTAGAAATGAAGTATAGATTTTTTAGTTTTGGAGATGCAATGTTTATAAAGTGATATTTTTTTAGTTTGTCCTGATTTTTACAACAAAGAAAGGTAATATATATGGCTGCAATAAAATATGAATTATTAAAAGAATGTAAAGATACTAAAGCAAGATTAGGTAAAATTCATACACCGCATGGATCCTTTGATACACCAGCGTTTATGCCTGTTGGTACACAAGCTTCAGTTAAAGGTATGTCACCTAATGAATTAAATGAAATTGGAGCACAAATAATTTTAAGTAACACTTATCATTTATATATGAGACCTGGCTGTGAAGTTATAGAAAAAGCTGGGGGATTGCATAAATTTATGAGTTGGAATAAACCAATATTGACTGATAGTGGTGGATTTCAAGTTTTTAGTCTGAGTAAATTTAGAGAAATAAATGAAAATGGTGTAACTTTTAGATCACATATTGATGGTTCGAAGCATGTTATTACTCCTGAAAAAGCTATTGATATTCAAAATATATTAGGTTCAGATATAATAATGGCATTTGATGAATGTATTCCTTATCCATGTGATTTTAATTATGCAAAAAAGTCGATGAATTTAACAACAAGATGGGCAAAAAGATGTAAAAAGCATCATGAAAATACAGAAAATCAGAGTTTATTTGGTATTGTTCAAGGTGGTATTTATAAAGAATTAAGAATTGAAAGTGCAAAACAATTAGTGGAAATAGATTTCCCAGGATATGCAATAGGAGGTTTGAGTGTTGGAGAACCTTCTGATAAAATGTATGACACACTTGATTGGACAGTTCCAAATCTTCCAAAGGAAAAACCAAGATACCTTATGGGAGTTGGTACTCCTGATTATCTAATAGAAAGTGCAATTAGAGGGGTGGACATGTTTGATTGTGTAATACCCACAAGAATAGGCAGACATGGAACAATATTTAGTAAATATGGAAGAATAATTGTAAGAGATGCAAAAAGCAAAGATAATTTTGAACCAATGGATCCCGATTGTGATTGCTATGCATGTAAAAATTATTCAAAGGCATATATAAGGCATTTACTAAAGGCTAATGAAATGTTGGGAGTTAGACTTACAACTTTTCATAATCTTTATTTTCTTTTAGACTTGATGAAAAACATCAGGAAGGCTATAATTAATGACAGACTGTTAGAATTTAAAAAAGAGTTTTTATATAATTTTAATAAAGGATATCAAAAAAAATAATATTACATTCTATATTATGTAAAAATCATTTGAATTATGTGATTTTATATTCAAAAGTGTAGATTTATTTTTGGTTAATTCTTATCAAATTATAATGAAATAAATAAATATTTTTTAGGAGGTTTAATAATGACTGAAAATCCGATAGCCCTAATGCTCACATATGTAGTAGTTATTGTTGGATTTATGTTTGTGTTGATAATATTACCACAAAAGAGAAGAGAAAAGAAAGCAAGACAAATGATTGATTCTCTCAAAGTAGGGGATGCAGTAACGACCATTGGTGGAGTATATGGAAAAATTATAAATATTAAGGATGACGAAATAACTATAGAGACAGGTTTGAAGAAATCCCAATTGGTATTTAAAAGTTGGAGCATTAAGGATGTAAAACAACTAAAAGAAGCATAGTGTTTAGTTATAAAAATCTTGGAGGTATAAACCCAATATGAAACATATTAAAATTATTAAAAAAGGTAATTTGAACAGAAATACAAAAAACATAGGTTGTGGTGAGTGCCAAACTTCATGTCAATCTGCTTGTAAGACCTCTTGTACTGTAGGAAATCAAAGTTGTGAAAATAAAAAATAAATTTATTTTATTTATATGATTTATTTAAGTGAAAAGTGTTAATTTCACTTTTCATTTTTTTATTTAGGCATAATCAAAAATTTCATAAGACAATTTTTTTCTGAAAATATCGATGGTTCAACGAATTTTCAAAAAAAGTTGACTGGTTTATTTTTTGATTTTGCCTTATGAGAACCTAAATAATATCCCTCAAAGGAATTAGGGTTTCCTTAAGAAGTTTAAAGTTATATTGATGATTATTTTGGACAAATTATTTATGAAAGAAGGAATTTAATTAAATGATCTATAAGTATACTATGTTTGGGGATAATATTGTTTTTGATATAAATAGCAATTCAGTTTACAATTTTGATAATATTTCATATGACTTAGTAGACAAAGTAAAAAAATATAATAAATCAGAAATAATTGATCTATTTAAGAATAAATATAGTAAAGAAGAAATTGAAGAAACTTTAGAAGAAATCGATCAATTAATAGATGAAGGCTATTTGTATAGTAAAAGCGCTGATGTTTTGCCTGATTTTGATAAAAGTTCTAATGTAAAAGCATTATGTTTGCATGTTGCTCATACATGTAATTTAAGGTGTAAGTATTGTTTTGCAGATGAAGGGAAATATAATTTAAGTAAAATTCTTATGGATTACGAAACGGCAAAAAAATCTATTGATTTTGTTATAAAGTCTTCTGGAAACAGAAAGAATATTGAAATTGATTTTTTTGGTGGAGAGCCACTAATGAATTTTGATGTTGTAAAAGAAACAGTAAGTTATGCAAGAAGTTTAGAAAAATCGAAAAACAAGAATTTCAGATTTACCATAACAACAAATGGCTTATTGTTAAATGAAGATAATATAAAATATTTAAATGAAAATATGAGTAATATTGTATTAAGTATTGACGGAAGAAAAAGAATTCATGATAATATGAGGATAGATACTAAAAATAATGGTTCATATGATAAAATATTATCAAATTTTAAAAAAATTGCTAAATTACGGGATCAAAAAGATTATTATGTTAGAGGTACATTCACAAGATATAATTTGGATTTTTCACAAGATGTAATACATTTGTTAAATGAAGGATTTAAACAAATATCAGTTGAACCTGTAGTTTCAGATTCGAATTCAGGTTTTGAGATAAGAGAAAAGGATATAGAAAAAATATTTGAAGAGTATGAAAAATTAGCAAAAAAATATGTTAGTAACTGTAAAAAAGGTAAAGAGTTTAATTTTTTTCATTTTATGATAGATTTAGACAGTGGACCATGTGTGTTAAAGAGGTCTTCAGGATGTGGAGCAGGATTTGATTATTTAGCAGTAAGCCCTGATGGAGATATTTATCCATGTCATCAATTTGTGGGAAAAGAAGAATTCAAAATGGGAAATGTTTATAAAGATTCGGTAAATGAAAAAATTGAAAATAAATTTAAAAATTCAAATATATACACAAAAAAAGATTGTGATGATTGCTGGGCAAAATTTTTATGTAGTGGTGGTTGTTCTGCAAATTCATATCTTTTTAATAAAAATATAGATATTCCATATAATATATCATGTAAAATGCAAAGGAAAAGACTAGAATGTGCCCTTTGGATAAAAACTCAAATTTATTAAAAGTTTTAATAATAAAGGTAATTTATTAAATAGATTATATGAATTAGATTTTATATGAAATATATTTTCTAGTTTAATTTGGTTTAATAAAGCATAATCAAAAATGTCACAAGACAATTTTTTTTCTGAAAATATTGGTAAATTAACGAATTTTAAAAAAGTTGACTGGTTTATTTTTTGATTATGACTAATATGCTTTTGATTTCATTAATAAAAAGTATGATATAAGTAAATTAAGTCAAATAGCTTTAATTTATAGTTTAAAATAACCTAAAAAAATAATGTCCCATTTTTCTCGCCTAAAAATCACTGAAAATAAGTGATTGATTACTTGAGAACTACAATTTATTTTTTAGATTTCATATTCATTTTGGAAGGAGGTAAAGTGTAAAAAGTTTCTTTAAATCTGAATAGTAAATTTTACTGTAAATAACAACTATTGACTATTATAAAAAATAAATTATATAATATGCACATGTGTATATTAATGAAAAAGGGGGAGTTTTCACCATGAATAGATCAAGGTGGGTTAGGTGTAGTATAGTTTTAATAATTATAGTATGTTTGGCCTTGATAAATATTATGGGTATTCCAAACACTGATGTTAAAAGTGTAGATAAAAGTATGCGATATGGAATTGATATAAGAGGCGGTATTAGTGCAATATTTGAACCGGATTTAAAAAAAGGTGATAAAGTTGAAATTGAAGATCTTGAAGCTGTTAAAGCTATTCTTGATTTAAGACTTGAATCGCAACAAATATTTGATAAATATGTTAATGTAGATGAAACTAATAAGAGAATTATTGTTGAAATACCATTTAAACCTGGTCAAGATAATAATCCTCAAGCAGCTCTTGATGAAATTGGGGCAACTGCAATGTTGACTTTTAGAGAAGTTGACCTGACAAAATCTGAAGATAATGTTGAACAAATTTTGACAGGAGACGAAACTACAGACACATCAGAAGATAAAAAAGATGAAGAAAATAAAGAAGACGAAGAAAATAAAGAAGATGAAGAAAATGATACTGAAAATGAGGATTCAGAAAGTAAAGAAACAGATTCAAAAGAGACTGAAGAGGCTAAAACAGAAAGTCCAAGTCCAAAAGAAGATGAGTCAACAGATGAAGATTCAAAAGAAACTAAAACAGATGATAAAGAACAGGCAGATGATGAAAGTAAAAGTGATGACAAAGATGATAGTGATAAAACATCTGATGAGGAAAAAGATTCTGAAGAAGAACCTGCTACCCAAGATGAATTATGGTCTGACAATAAAATAGTAATAACAGGAGATGATGTAAAAGAAGCTTTTCCTGGAATACTACAAGATGGTTCTCAAGAACCTATAGTAAATTTAGAATTAAATAAAAAGGGTGCAGAAAAGTTTAGTGAAGCTACTGGTAGATTATCTAAACTTGGAGTATCTCAATTTGGAGAAGCTAATGGGAAAGTAGCTATTTACTTAGATGATAAACTTATAAATGCTCCAGGAGTACAAACTCAGATAAAAGATGGAGAATGTTATATATCGGGAAGTTTTGATACTGAATCAGCTAAAAAATTAGCAGATCAAATATCAGCAGGTGCACTTCCATTTAATTTGAAAACCTCCAGTGTGGATTCTATTAGTCCTATTCTTGGTCAAGGTGCAATGAAAATTACTGTTTATGCGGGTATGCTTGCTTTTCTAATTGTATTTTTATTTATGTTATTCTATTACAGATTACCTGGACTAATTGCAAATATTGCTTTAATCGGATTAGTATCTACACAACTTTTAGTAATAACTTCGATGCAAATATCACTTACTCTTCCAGGTATTGCCGGTATTATATTGACGGTGGGTATGGGAGTTGATGCAAATATAATTATATTTGAAAGAATAAAAGAAGAGTTAAAAGCTGGAAAATCATTATTAGCTGCTATTGATGCTGGATTTAAAAGAGCATTTTCTGCGATTTTGGATTCAAATGTAACAACAAGTATTTCAGCAGTAATATTATTGCTACTTGGTTCTGGTCCAATAGAAGGCTTTGCAAAAACTCTTTTAATAGGAGTAATAATTAGTTTTATTTCAGCAATTGTTGCAACAAGAGTTATGATAAAAGCTATTGCTTCTGTAGGGTTTTTGAAGAAAAAATGGCTATATGGAGCAAAAGGAGGCGAAGTGAAAAATGCCTAAATATGATATTATGGGAAAAAAGAAAATTTATTTTACTATTTCAACAATAATTGCAATCATTACTATTGTGGGATTTATTGTAAATGGCTTACAATATGATGTTCAGTTTTCAGGGGGAACAAGTATAAAAATAGAAATGGCTGATGATAAATTTGACCCAAATGATGCTTCGAAATTAGTAAAAGATATGTTTAAAAAAGAAGCATCAGCATTCAAAAAAACAAATTATGATCCAGATAATAATAAAAACAAAATTAATATTTTAGAAGTTAAAATTTCAAATGATGAGGGAGCATTAGATTCAAAACAGTTTAATGAATTATTAGAGGAATTTCAGAAGAATAAAGATTTTAAAGTAAAAGAAAATCCTAATATGGAAATTCAAAATATTCAACCAGCTATTGGCAAGGAAATGAGAAATAATGGATTCTTAGCTGTTATAATTTCAGCTGTATGCATTACTTTATATATTGCATTAAGATTTAAACTAATGTCTGGTCTTACAGCAGGAGCTACTGCTATAATTGCATTGCTACATGATATTATAGTTATGATGGGTGTTTATGTTATATTTAAAATTCCTATAAATGAAACCTTTATAGCAGCTATATTAACTATTATAGGATATTCTGTAAATGATACTATTATTATATATGATAGAATAAGAGAAAATATGACCAGAGTTAGAAAAACAAACCTTAGTGACTTGGTTAATATAAGCATAATACAAACTTTGGCAAGGTCAATAAATACAGTTGTGACAGTTTTAATATGTGTTATTTCCCTATATATTTTTGCAAGTATAAATAATATTGAGTCGATAAAACAATTTAGTTTTCCGATTATAGTAGGAATTACAAGTGGCGCATATTCTTCAATATTTATTGCAAGTCCACTATGGGTACTACTTAAAGATAAGAGTAATAAGAGTTTAAATGTGAAAGTGAAAGCAAAAAAAGCTTAAATTATAAGAAAAATAAATAGATTGCAGGAACCCGGTTAGAGTATTTAGAACCGGGTTTTTATTTATTTATATTGTATTTAAAGTATATTCAATTATTGCTTTATTAGTATTAATATGTTAATATAATTAAGTCTAATAGTATCTTATAAGTAGTTGTTAATAGAACTATATAGATGTTGAAAAATTTTATTATATTATACTGCTTTGAACCACGGGTCAGAGACAGAGTTTATATACAATACTCTTTCTGCATGCTCTGTTAGCATGTTTTTTTAGTTTTAATGGTTACTTTGCAGTTAAAATGGGAGGCAAAATCACATGAATACTGTTGAAACTTTCACGAAGAAAAAAAGTGCAAAAGAAAAGATATCAATGTTAACATCATATGATTTTCTAATGACAAAATTGATTGATAAAAGCGTAGATGCAATTTTAGTAGGAGATTCATTAGGCATGGTTATGTTAGGATATGAAGATACTACACGGGTATCAATGGAAGATATGATACACCATATTAAAGCTGTTTCAAGGGGTGTTGAAAAATCATTATTAGTGGGAGATATGCCTTTTTTAAGCTATCATCTAGGTATTAAAGACAGTGTTTTAAATGCTGGAAGATTGGTAAGAGAAGGTGGTTGTAAAGCTGTTAAATTAGAAGGTGGAGAAGAGATTAAAGAACATATTAAAGCAATAATTAGTGCAGGAATTCCTGTTATGGGACATTTGGGTTATACACCTCAGTCTGTAAATGTATTTGGAGGTCATAAAGCTCAAGGAAGAACAATAGAAACTGCGAAAAAAATAATAGAAGATGCTTTAATACTTGAAGAATCAGGAGTATTTGCAATAGTTTTAGAGTGTATTCCATATGATTTAGCTGATCATATAAGCAAACAACTAAAAATACCTACAATAGGTATAGGCTCTGGGTCAAAATGTGATGGACAGATTTTAGTAACTCATGACATGCTTGGTTTGGATGAAGATTTTAATCCAAGACATGTTAAAAAGTACACAAATTTAAGTGATATTATAAATAAAGCTATATTAAAATATGTAAATGAGGTTAAACATGAAGATTTCCCAAAAGAGCAAAATTCTTATGCAATGGATGGTTTTAATATAGAAGATTTATTTTATGAAGAATCTTAGGGACTCAAAAAAATAAATCTACATTATAAAATAATGAAGCATATGATTTTAGTGATTTTAAAAATGTGATATAATTTTTAGATTTTTATTTAAGAAATTAACTAAGGGATATCCAAAAAATAAACTCTAATTCTCGAGTATGAATTCGCACGATTTAAGCGAACTTCAGATGAAAAGAATTCGGTATTATTTATTTAGGTTCTCTAAAGTATAGAAATAAAGTAAGGTGATAATATATGGTGATTATAGACAATATACTAATTATGAAAAAAGAAGTAGAAAATATTAAGAAAAAATTTTACTCTATTGGTTTTGTACCTACAATGGGATTTTTACATGATGGTCATATGTCTTTGTTGAAAAAGTCAAAAAAGGACAATGATATAACTATATTGAGTATTTATGTTAATCCTACACAATTTGGAGTAAATGAAGATTTTAATAAGTACCCAAGAGATTTAAAAAGAGATTTGAAAATGGCAGAAGAAGAGGGTGTAGATATTGTTTTTACACCAAAATCACAAGAGATTTATCCTAAAAACTTCAGTACTTATATTATCGAAGAAAAGTTATCACAAAAATTATGTGGAAAATCAAGACCGAATCATTTTAAAGGAGTTGCTACTATTGTAATTAAACTTTTAAATATATTAAAACCAGATAATGCTTATTTTGGTCAAAAAGATTATCAACAATATTTAGTTTTAAACAAGGTAGTAATAGATTTGAATTTAGATGTTAATTTGATAAGTTGTCCTATAATAAGAGAAAAAGATGGACTTGCATTGAGTTCAAGAAATATTCATTTAAAGGGAAAAGATAGAGCAAGAGCCCTATCTTTATCAAAAGCATTAAAAAATTCCGAAAAAATGATCAATAATGGAGAAAAGGGTAAAGAGAATATATTAAAATATATTGAAGAATATATTTTAAACTATGGAAAGTGTGAAATAGATTATATTGAGATATTAAATGGAAATAATTTATCAGAAATAGATTATATAAATGGAAAAATTATTATAGCTATAGCGGTAAAATATGGTAATACAAGATTAATAGATAATGTAGTTTTGGAGGTGAAATAGATGTATATAAATATGATGAAATCTAAGATACATAGAGCCACTGTAACTGAAGCAGATTTAAATTACGTGGGGAGTATAACAATTGATAAAAATTTAATGAAAGAAGCAAATCTTTTAGAAAATGAAAAAGTACAAATAGTAAATAATAATAATGGTAAGCGATTTGAAACATATATTATTGAAGGCGAAGAAGATAGTAGAACAATTTGTCTAAATGGTGCTGCAGCAAGATTAGTACAACCAGGTGACAAAATAATTATAATATCTTATATATTAGTAGATAGGAATGAAGCATATGGTTTTAAACCTAAAATAATTGTTTTAGATGATGATAACAATGTAGAACAAGTTATAGAAAAAGAAGAGCACGGCAAAGTGATATAAGGATATTTAAAAGAAATATGATATTATTTTTTAAAATTACATAATATAAAATATAATTTTAGTCGAAGTAGAGATGTAGATATAAAATCTTTACTTTGACTTTATTCATCTTCTTCAAATTTTTTTATTACAAAATCAATTAATAAACTACCGAAAAGAACTTGAGATAGAACTGTGAAACTTGATTTAAGCATAGTTATTGATGTGTAATAGATAGTATCATCATTTAATAATATTTTATTATAAGTTAACAGTATAAGTGAAATTAAAAATACTATTACAAAAAATGATAAACCTATTTTTAAAATTTTTCTTGATATTTCATGAAGATTGTCAATAACTTCAAAAACCTTTTTCATAGTTTTTGAAAAATTTGAATTCATTTAATCACAACCTTATTTTTATATTAAAATAAACTAGAATTGTAAGATCTTAAAATCAAAATAAATATAAACTTTACTATTAGAGTTTATACTATTTTGTACCAAAAAGCAAATGAAAATAAATGTATAGGATGATAAAAATGGAAAAATCAATTATTGATATTACAATTTTAGAAACTGGTATGAAATTAGCAGAAAATATTTTAGATAGTAAAGGCAATATTATAATATATGAAAATACTGTATTAACAAGTTATATTATAGATTTATTTAAAAGTAATAAAATTGATAATGTATGTATTTATTCTGAAAAAAAGTTGAATATTGATAGGAAAGAAATTTTTGAAGATTTCTATAAAAATGGAATAAGATTTTTGAAGAATATTTTTAATATAGTTATTACTGAAAAAATAATTGATACTAAAAAAGTAGATAAATTAACATTGAATGTTTTTGACTTTATTGATTGTAAAGAACTTATTATTAATAAAATAAATAAGGAGATATCAATAGAAAATTATATATACTTTCATACATTAAATGTTTCGTTATTATCAATGTTAATAGCAAAATGGTTAAATAAAAATGATACCTGTATAAAGGATATTATTAAGGCTTCATTATTACATGATTTAGGTATGATAAGAGTTCCAAAATATATACAAAATAAAGAAAATAGATTATTTGATAATGAGTTTAAAGAAATAATGAAACATCCAGTTTATGGTTTTAGATTGATTAAAGAAAATACTAACTATTCAAATGATATTATGTCTGCTGTTCTTATGCACCATGAAAAAGAAGATGGAACAGGGTATCCCGTTGGTTTGAAATCAGAAAAAATACATATTTATGCAAAAATTATTATAATTTCAGATGTTTATAATGCAATGGTATCAAAAAGAAGTTATAGAACGAAACATTCTCCCTTTAAAGTTTTAAATTTGTTTAAAAACGAGTCTATAGGAGTATATGACCATAAGACTATAGGTGTATTTTTAAATAATATTTCATCATATTATATAGGTTCAAAAATAATGTTAAGTGATGGGCAAATTGGAGAAGTTGTACATATAAATGAGATGACTGTATCTAAACCAATTATTAAAATTAATGATGAAATATTTGACTTATCAAAATATAAAGATATTGAAATAATACAAATAATAACATAAAGTTATAAAAAAGATATTGTTTATCATTTTTATAAAATTTATATTTCAAATGTCATATAAATGTAATAATTATAATACTTATATAAAATTCAATACTAGACAATCTTACCTAATTTGCTACATGAAAAACTTTAAAAATCGTCGAAGATTGTTATTCAAGAGTTTTTTCACTCGAAACTTTATGCTATCATAAAATATTATTATATTATATAATTAAAAAAGATTTTATGAAATTAAATAAGTTCTTTAAAGGAGGGTTTTGCATGTATAATAGGTATCTGGAAAAAAAATTAGAACTGATGCCAGATGATGAAAATCTAGGTAGTAAGATCCCGATTGAACTTGAGTATTATATAATTGAGAAAATAGACAATGGTTTTTATAACAAAGAATTTGAAAACAAATCTTATGGAATTGAAATTGTGAAGAAAATTGATGATTCAAAATACGAAAGCGAAATGTTGAAGGAAATATCTGAATGTATTGAAAATACAAAAAAGATATTAAATAGATTAGTAGATAACACTGTTACCCCAATGGAAATGGCAGTGGTTATCGACGATATTTTATCTGAATAAAAAGAGTAGAAATACTCTTTTTTTTTAGCCCTTTTTATAAATATATTATAGTAACTTGATAAGGTTATCCTAAGTAATTTTCGTAACTATACCGATTAATAATATATAAATTAAAAAAAATTAATTATATAAAATTTGAGATCGTAGGAGAAATTTTATGTGTTTACGAAAAGAAATAGAAAAAAATGAAGAAAAATCTTTTTCTCAATTTGCACAACTAACAAAAAATACAAAAGGACGAAAAAAACATGAAAAAAAATGTGATTTAAGAACGGAATATCAAAGAGATAGAGATAGAATTATTTACAGCAAATCTTTTAGAAGACTCAAGCATAAAACTCAAGTATTTTTTTCTCCAGAAGGTGATCATTATAGGACAAGACTTACACATACACTAGAAGTTTCTCAAATTGCAAGAACTATAGCAAGAGGTTTAAAATTAAATGAAGATTTAACAGAATCTATTAGTTTGGGACATGATCTAGGACACACTCCTTTTGGTCATTCAGGTGAATTTATATTAAATAGAATATGTTTATATGGTTTCAAACATTATGAACAAAGTGTAAGAGTAGTGGATATACTGGAAAGAAAAGGTGGTCTTAATCTTACCTGGGAAGTATGTGATGGTATTTTAAATCATACAGGAAATAATATGGCTTCAACATTAGAAGGTCAAATTGTAAAATATGCAGATAAGATAGCCTACATAAATCATGACATAGAAGATGCAGTAAGAGGAAAGGTATTATCAAATGGTGATTTACCCAAAGAATGTATTAATTTTTTAGGAGAAAGATCCAGTGAGAGAATTAATAATATGATAACTAATATAATTTCAAACAGTGAAGGTAAAAATGAAGTAAAAATGAGTAAAGATTTTTTTAATGCAACTATGGAACTTAGAAAATTTATGTTTGATAATGTTTATCAAGGGACTAAAAGTAATGAAGAAGTTAAAGTACAAAAACTTATAAAAGAGTTGTATTATTTTTTAATTGAAAACATCGATTGTATAAGTGACGAATTGAAAGAAATTGTTGATTGCAATGATAGAGAAAGATTAGTTTGTGATTATATTGCGGGTATGACAGATAGATATGCTATAAAGAAATTTAAGGAAATCTTTATTCCTATTCCATGGCTTGAATAAATTTTAAAATGAGTTAAAAAAATAAAAAAAAATAAAATTAAAAGAAGGAATATTTTTTTATATGTCGAAGAGATATTAGATAATAAAATATCGAAGGAATAGTTTAATAAAATTTACTTAAATGTTACTTAAATATTATTTCGATAAATTTATAAATAAATTCTTCAGAAATTTGTGTATAATAAATTTGAAGAATTATATTTTTAAGTGATTGGTGTGAATAAAGTTACAAATGGTTTATCCTGAAGAAGTAATTGAAGAATTAAGAGTTAGAAATGACATAGTTGATGTTATATCAGAATATATAAAGTTAGTAAAGAAAGGACAATACTTTTTTGGTTTATGTCCTTTTCATGGTGAAAAAACATCTTCATTCTCTGTAACACCTTCCAAACAAATTTATTATTGTTATGGTTGTGGTAAAGCAGGAGATGTTTTTAACTTTATAATGGACACAGAGGGCTTAACATTTATTGATGCTGTTAAGTTTTTAGCACAAAGGATTAACTATCAATTACCAGAAGGTGATAATGAAGCTGATAGGAAAAGGGCTAGTTTAAAAAAGAAAATTATTGGTATTAATACATTAGCAGCTAAATATTTTCATAATAATTTATTTGAAGAGAAAAATAAAATTGCAAGAGATTATTTAAATTCCAGAGAATTGAGCATAAATATTATAAGAAAATTTGGATTAGGTTACTCAAATGGTAGTTGGGATGATTTACTAAAATATCTTATTAGATGTGGTAAAATAAAGGAAGATATAATTAAATCAGATTTAGTTATTTCAAATAAAAAAGGTGGCTTTTTTGATCGTTTCAGAAATAGGATAATGTTCCCTATATTTGACGTTACTGGAAATGTTATTGGTTTTGGTGGGAGGAGTTTAGATGATAGTCTCCCTAAATATATGAATTCACCTGAAACTATATTATATAATAAGAGACAATCTTTATTTAACCTAAATTTAGCAAAAAAAATAAGTAGAGAAAAGATTATTGTTGTTGAAGGATATATGGATGTTATTTCTCTTTATCAAAGAGGAATTAAAAATGTTGTTGCCTCTTTGGGTACTGCATTAACAGAAGGTCAAGCAAGAATTTTGAAAAATTATTCAGATGAAATTTTAATATCCTATGATACTGATACAGCAGGTAAAATGGCTACATTAAGAGGCTTAGATATGTTAAATAAGGTAGGTGCAAATGTTAAAGTTCTAAAAATTCCGGATGGAAAAGACCCTGATGAATTTATTAAAAAATACCATAAAGATCAATTTGATCTGCTAATTGAAAATTCTATAAGTTTTATTGATTATAAATTGGAATTAGCAAAAAATAATGAAGATGATGGTTCTATGGAAGGAAAAATTAAATTTTTGAATAGTGTAGCTGAAGTGTTGAGTGAAATAAATAACAAAGTAGAACTTGAAATGTATATAAATAAAATTTCAGTGGAATACAAAATCAGTGAAGAGTCTATAAAAGCTGAAATTAATAAGAAATATAAACCATCTAATAATTTAAAACCAATTAAAAAAAATATTTTGAAAAAAAATAATGTGATAAAAAAGAGGAATAAAGTAAAATATGAAGAAATATTATTGTGTTTATTAAGTTTAGATAATAGTTTGTACGATTATTTAAAAAACAAAATAAGTATAGAATATTTTGACAATAACAATATAAAAATTGCAAAATTTCTATTTGATAGATTAGAAAAAAACAAAAGTGTTGTTCCGGCTGATCTTATTAGTAATGTTGAAGATGGAAGTAAAACTATATTTGCAAAAATATTTCAAAAGGATGTTTGTTTTCCAAATAATATTAAGGCAGCAGAAAGTTTAATCTATAAGATTGAATTGGAAAATGAAAACAAAAGAAGAAATGAAATTTTAGCACTTTTAAGAGAAAGTGAAAAAAATAATTTAAGTGAAAGGGATGTTGAAAAATTAAAAAGAGAATTGAAGATGATAACAATGAGAAAAAAATAAAAATATTTTATTGAATTTTGGGAAAGGAGGGAATGATTTGAAAGTAAATAATGATGTTAGAAAAGCTATCCTTAAGGATCTTATAGAAAAAGGTAAGGCTAAAGGAATGCTTACATATAAAGAAATAACTGATGCTTTTGAAGAGATAGAATTAGAAGCTGAACATATAGAGAAAATATTCGAAACAATGGAAAATATGGGAATAGATATTATTGGTGATATGGATGAAGAGGCTGAGGAGGAACAGGATGAAAGCAAGCTAGAAATAGCAATCCCAGAAGGAATAAGTATAGATGATCCTGTAAGAATGTACTTAAAAGAGATAGGCAAAGTACCTCTTTTATCAGCCAATGATGAAATAGATTTGGCAAGAAGGATGGAAGATGGTGAAGCGGAAGCTAAAAGAAAATTAGCAGAAGCAAACTTAAGATTGGTTGTAAGTATTGCAAAAAGGTATGTAGGCAGGGGTATGTTATTTTTAGATTTAATACAAGAGGGAAATTTGGGTTTAATAAAAGCTGTTGAAAAATTTGATTATAGAAAAGGGTATAAATTTAGTACATATGCAACTTGGTGGATAAGGCAAGCAATAACAAGAGCTATAGCAGACCAAGCAAGAACTATTAGAATACCTGTACACATGGTTGAAACAATTAATAAATTAATTAGAGTATCAAGACAACTTTTGCAGGAATTGGGTAGAGAACCCCAGCCAGAAGAAATAGCTAAGGAAATGGCTATGTCTGTTGAAAAAGTAAGAGAAATTATGAAAATTTCTCAAGAACCTGTATCACTTGAAACACCTATTGGAGAGGAAGAAGATAGTCATTTAGGTGATTTTATTCCTGATGATGATGCACCTGCTCCAGCAGAAGCAGCAGCATTTACTTTACTAAAGGAACAGTTGATTGATGTTTTAGATACATTAACTGCAAGAGAAGAGAAGGTACTAAGACTAAGATTTGGATTAGATGATGGAAGAGCAAGAACATTAGAAGAAGTTGGAAAAGAATTTAATGTAACAAGAGAAAGAATTAGACAAATTGAGGCTAAGGCACTTAGAAAATTAAGACATCCAAGTAGAAGTAAAAAATTAAAGGATTATTTAGATTAGAGATATTAAAAAATAGGCTCTAATTTTTGAGTATAAATTAGTATGATTCAAGTGAATTTCAGACAAAGGGACTAGGGTATTATTTTTAGATTCTCTTTTAAAGTATATTCACAAAATATGACTGATTCAATTATTGAGTCGAGTCATATTTTTTTTGTTAATAAAATTTGAAATTAGTATTATTTATTAGATATTTTAAGAAAATAT
>JBDMZA010000434.1:0-6389 GCA_039770155.1 Clostridiales bacterium | reverse complement strand
AATTTAACAAAAGATAAAGAAGAATTGATTAAACTTTATCAACACAGAATAGAAAAGCTCGAATTATTAAATAATAAAAAGACAGATGAATCAAATATAACAGAAGGTATTATGGATAAATATAAAAAAGAAAAAAATATTTTACTGGTTCCGGGCATTGGAGATGTTGGAAATGAAGGAGTTGACAGCATAGGTCAAATGGAAGTAACAGGAGATGACTCATATTACGATATATTGGCTGAAAAGACAACTCAAAGTGGAATAGATTCAAAAGAAGCCATACATGATGCAAAATATTATAAAGATCAAATTGATAGATTAGAAAATGATGAAATTTCTCTAGAGGATAAGAAAATCGCAGAAAAAGATTTATTAATACTTATAGAAAGCATTAAAGAGAAATTAGAAAAATGGATAAAAACAACAAATCAAACTGTAGATGATTATTACAACGAAAGTTATTTAAATGGAGCATTTAAATATAGTGGATTAACTAGAAGCCCTATTTTTGAGGCTAAATTATTTTCTTATATTTTATTTTCTGGAATGATGGGAATATTTGTAAGCGTATTATTAATTGTAGGTAAGAACCTTATTAATAATGAAATGTTGAGTAGTGAAAAAAATAAAAAAACAAGTAAAAGGAAGAGAAAAGCTATTTATAATTAGAATAGACTGAAAAATAAGGCATAATCAAAAAATAAAATATAGTTTTGGAGGCCGTAATGAAAAGTAAATTTAAAGTTTTTTGTATGTTACTTTTAGATATTTTTATAATTAATATATCAATTTTCATATCATACCTTTTAGTAATTAACGGAGATTTCAATGATATATCAAAATCAGTAATTAAAGTAATTCCATTAATTCTTTTATTTATTACTCTTTCTAAATTATTTGTTTTTTCAATTTTTAAAATTTATAAAAGCCTTTGGAGATATGTAGGAATTCATGAATTGTCATCAATTGTATTTGCTGTTTTCATTAGTAATTCAATTTTGTTTTTAACAACAAATATAATATTTTCTACCTATTTACCTAAGGGACTGTTTATTATAGCGTTGTTTGTGGATATATCACTTATAGGCGGGTCAAGACTTGCATATAGACTTGTAAGAAGAGTATTGAACGGACAAGTAAAATTTTTCAAAAACTATAAAAAGATTCTTATTGTTGGTGCTGGTGATGTAGGTTCCTTAGTTATAAATGAATTAAAGATTCATTCAAATTTTAAATTAGAACCTGTTGCTGTAATAGATGATGATAATGGTAAATTTGGAAGAAAAATTCATGGTGTTCCAATTGTAGGTAGGCTAAAGGTATTAAAGATAACAATTGAGAAATTTAAAATTGATGAGATTATTATTGCAATTGACTCAGATGATACAAAAGTAATAAATAAAATATATGAAGAGTGTTCAAAAACAAAATGTAAAGTTAAAATTTTACCTCCTCTAAATCAATTATTTGATCAAAACTTTGTTTTTCAAAAATTAAGAGATGTTAATATTGAGGACTTACTTGGAAGAAAACCTATAATACTAGAACATAATGAGATATCTTTTTTTCTTAAAGGTAAAACGGTTTTGGTAACTGGAGGAGGAGGTTCAATTGGTTCGGAATTATGTAGACAAATATCTAAATTCCTTCCTAAAAAACTTATCATTTTAGACAATTATGAAAATAATGCATATTCAATTCAAAATGATTTAATAAGTAAATATCCTAATTTGAAATTAGAATTAATTATAGCAAATATTAGAGAAAAGCATAGGATAGAATTGATTTTTAAGGAATTTAAACCTCAAGTAGTTTTCCATGCAGCAGCACATAAACACGTGCCTTTAATGGAAAATAATCCCACAGAAGCCATAAGTAATAATATCATAGGTACATTAAATGTAGTTGAATGTTCTCATAAATTTAATATTGAAAAATTTGTTCTAATATCTACAGACAAGGCAGTAAATCCAACAAATATAATGGGTGCTTCAAAAAGAGTTGCAGAGATGATTATACAGGGAATAAATAAGCAAAGTTTTACTGACTTTGTTGCAGTAAGGTTTGGCAATGTATTAGGAAGTAATGGGAGTGTGATTCCATTATTTAAAGAACAGATAAAAAAAGGTGGTCCAATTACAGTAACTCATCCTGATATAAATAGATTTTTTATGACAATACCAGAAGCTTCTCAATTGGTTTTGCAAGCAGGTGCAATGGCTAAAGGTGGAGAAATTTTTGTTTTAGATATGGGAGAGCCTGTTAAAATATGTGACTTAGCAACTAAATTAATAAAATTATCAGGATATGAACCAAATAAAGATATTGAGATTAGGTATACAGGATTGAGACCAGGAGAAAAATTGTATGAAGAATTAATGTTAAAAGAAGAAGGAATGCAGAAAACGAAGAATTCTAAAATATATATAGCACAACCTCTGATTTTCAGTTTTAAGAAGTTGAAAAAAGATATTGAATGTTTAAAGGATATAATACTTACAAATCCTGAGCATTCAATTGATTTTATTAAAACACTTGTACCAACATATAAAGTGTTTACAGAAAATAAAAAAACAAAAAAAATTTTAAATAGTAAGGAAAAAATTAATATAGGATTATCTAAAGAATAAATCCATATTTTCGAGAATGAATTTGTGTATTTTAAGGAAAGTTCATGGTAAAAGAATTTGGTATCTATTTTAAAGCAGATTTGATAATGTTTGAATACATTATAAAATCTGCTTTTTTTATATCATTTTACTATACAAAATCATAAATATTTTCCTTTTAGACCAATAAATTTAAAATTAATTTTATTGTAAAAAGTTATTAATTCATTGCAGAAAATTATATAATGTGTTTATCAATTATATAAGATAATAAGGAGAGATTAAAATGATAAAAATAACATTTTTAGGTGCTGGTAGTACTGTGTTTGCAAAAAATGTAATAGGAGATTGTTTATGTACTCCCTCTCTTACTGAGATAGAAATTGCTCTTTATGATATTAATAAAATAAGGTTAGAAGAATCTAAAATTATTCTTGACTATATCAACAAAAATACAAATAATGAAAGAGCTAAAATTAAGACCTATTGTGGTATTGAAAGTCGAAAATCTGCTTTAGAAAATGCTGATTTTGTTGTAAATGCAATACAAGTTGGAGGATATGAGCCTTGTACTGTTGATGATTTTGAAATTCCAAAGAAATATGGTATTAATCAAACAATAGCTGATACTATAGGTATTGGTGGAATAATGAGAGGATTAAGAACAATACCTATTATGGAATTTATAGCAAATGATATGGAAAAAGTTTGTTCTGATGCACTATTATTAAACTATACAAATCCAATGTCTATTATAACAGGATATATGCAAAGGTATACAAGTATAAAAACAGTTGGGTTATGTCATAGTGTTCAAACTTGTTCAGATGGACTCTTAAAAGACCTTGGAATGGAAGAGCAATTAGATGGAAGGATAGAACTAATCGCTGGAATAAATCATATGGCATGGCTTTTAGAAATAAAAAATAAAAATGGTGAAGATTTGTATCCGGAAATAAAAAAACGTGCTATTAAAAAAAATTTAAATGAAAAACATAATGATATGGTTAGATATGAATATATAAAGCATTTGGGATATTATTGTACAGAATCAAGTGAACATAATGCAGAATATAATCCGTTTTTTATCAAATCTAAATACCCTGAATTGATTGAAAAATTTAATATACCTCTTGATGAATATCCAAGAAGATGTATTAGTCAAATAAAAGGTTGGGAAGATGAAAAAAATAAGATTTTAAAAAATGGAAAAATAACATATGAAAAATCAAATGAATATGCTTCTTTTATTATTGATTCTATAGTTAGAAATAGTACTTTTAAAATAGGAGCAAATGTATTAAACACAGGATTAATTGATAATTTGCCAAAAAATGCTTGTGTAGAAGTACCTTGTCTTGTAGATGGAAGAGGTATTAATCCTTGCTATGTAGGTGAGTTACCTGTTCAACTCGCAGCAATGAATATGACAAATATAAATTCACAATTATTAACTATAGAGGCTGCAAAAACAAAAAATAAGGATTATATATATCAAGCAGCAATGTTTGATCCACATACTTCATCTGAATTAAGTATAGATGATATTGTGAAATTATGTGATGAATTGATAGAAGCCCATGGTGCTTTTATGGAATGCTATAAGTGAGTTTTTTCTCCAGTTCAAAATCTGAGAATCACTAATATTAGTCTGCATTTTTAAAATGTTAATTGTATGTAAATCAATAATTTAAAGAATTTAATATGAAAATACTAAATAATGTAAAAATATATGAAAAATACGACAATATTCATAGAAGTTAATACTTTTCATACAAACTGAAGTATTAAGGAAGTACTCTTTAGGATAGTCTGAAAACATAATATTACAATAAAGTATATTAACTATAATATTATAAATTTATTAAATGATAATTATATTTGATATCTGAGATTTAACTGATATATAATAAAATATATATTTATAATATGGAGGAAAACAAATGAAAAAGATTGTAATAAGTGTAGTAATTGTTGTGATTTTAATAATTACTGGCATGATCACAGGACTTTATTTTGTGGGAGATAAGATAGTAGAAGAAGCACTTCTTGGAGATGTAGATGAAATGTTAGATGATGAAATGTTAGTTGATGATAGTTTGGATATTGATTCTGAAAAGGATCAACAAAAGAAATCAAAGGACAAATACACTTCTGATAGTGAAAATATTACAACGGATGATGAGAATTCTAATCAAAAATCAGAAGCTGAAAAGACACAAACATCAGAAAAGAAAAATGTAATAAGTGTAGACAATATGAAAAAAGCAAATGAAAATATTACTAAAAAAGAAAAAGTAAAAGTTGCAGCTACTGTTGTTAAGAGACTTAGTATTAGTGAAATGTCTGATCTAAAGGGAATGGCAAAGGGTGGATTATCAAATGATGAAAAAAGTAAGGCTAAAGATATAATATATAATAAATTTACAGAAGAAGAAGTTGAGAATATGAAGGATTTATATTTGAAATCGCAAAAGTAATAAATCTATATTTTTAAATATTGAAAAAAGCAAACTTAAGATTTTAAGTCTGCTTTTTTAACTTTGCAATATTAATTTTCTATTTTTATCTTTTATTAAACTCTCACCAATGAATTTAAATCGAAATAAACATTTCTGCTTTTAAATACAGTTGGTGCATTTAAAATAGTTTTCAAATACCAAATATCTTTTTTTCTTGCTCCAAAAACAAAAGGTTTTTTTAATGTAAAGCTATCATCTTGAACCCATGAAGGTATAGGTAAATTATCTTTTCTGAAAAAATATTCTATTAAACAAGTAAGTTTTGTTAAAAATATTTTTTCACTTTCATTTAAATTTTCAGGGGTAATTTTTGTTTTATTAATGTAATTTACAAAATCATCTGAAAGTTCAGTTAATTTATTTAATAACTCATTAATTGCAAAGTTTTCATCATTAAAATTGTATAATGACATAAAATATTTATCGCCAATCATAACCTAAATCATCTCCTAGATATTCAATAAATCTGTTTTGTCTTTCTCCTATATATTTCAAATCTATAAAGTTTGATACTATAGTTAAAAGTTCTTTTCTGTTCTTTATATTCAATTCTTTACACAAAATATTTGCATCAATAAAATCCTTAGAAGGTTCCGGTCTACTGGATAATATTTTCATAGCTAACATTTGTTCAGTAGAAGGGATGTATATGCTTAAATTACTAAATTTTTTAAATTCTTTTAGATCTTGTTTAGATAGATGAGATAATGGTTTTGCTATTTCATTATTAAACCAATCACCATTTAAGCCATAAACTTTTCCAATAGTTTTTAATATAATTGTAAAAATCTTATCATTTGTTGAGTTGAATATGCAGTCTATATCCTGTGTAGCAGGTCTTGAGTCAGATAAAAGTGTCATATAGGAACCACCATATAGATACAAATCAACTGTAAGTAAATTTTCATATAACATTGAATTTATTGATTCAAATATGCTGAGTAATTTTACTTTATCTATTTCGGATTGTTTTTCAAATTGCAATACAACACCTCCTGTACTAATTATATCATATATATGCATTGAAATACCTATTATTTTATAAAATTATAAGAATTTTTTTTGTCAGTCTATGATTTTTACGTAGAGTATTTTTGATTAATATAGAATTTAGGTTTAATTATATGACGATTAATTGCCTTGTTTAATAAAAATATATAACTAAAATGAAAAGATAATATATTATGTGTGTCTAAATATTAATACATATAAATGATAGATGAACATATGAAATACGACAAAAAAACACAAAATTATT
>JBDMZA010000433.1:0-3626 GCA_039770155.1 Clostridiales bacterium | reverse complement strand
TTATATGTGGTATAATCATTTAGGGAAATGAAATAAATGAACTATACAATCTTAATGGGAATCAGTGAGGTAAGTTGATTATAGATATAAAAAAATGATTCTATTGTTTTTTTAATTTATTTAATAGTTCTAAAATTACTTTGACAGATATAGTAATCTGTGATAGAATTACTCCTTCAGACATAATAATGTAAATTTTTAATTAACACTAATTACAAAAATTAAAATAAAATAAATGATGAACTAGGTAAGTTATTATCTAAAAATCAGTAAGGAGAATTAAATGATCTCATTAAAAAATAGTCCATTATCAATGGGTAATTTAAAAGCTAAAATTCCTATAATACAGGGTGGTATGGGCATTGGCATTTCACTTAGTGGATTGGCTTCAGCTGTAGCAAATGAAGGTGGTATAGGAGTTATATCAGCGGCTGGCATTGGTTTATTTGAAAAAGATTCTAATTCAAATTATCTAGAAGCTAATATTAGAGCTCTTAAAAATGAAATAAGAAAGGCAAGAGAACTAACCAAAGGAATCCTTGGAGTTAATATTATGGTTGCTTTGTCCGACTTTGAGGAATTGGTAAAAACATCTATTGAAGAGGGTATTGATGTAATATTTTCAGGAGCAGGTCTTCCCTTAAATTTACCTAAATTTTTAACTAAATCTTCAAAAACAAAATTAGTTCCCATTGTATCATCAGCTAGAGCAGCAGCGTTAATAACTAAAAAATGGATGACTAAATATGATTATGCTCCTGATGCAATAGTTGTTGAAGGTCCATTGGCAGGAGGACATCTTGGTTTTAAAGAGGAAGAAATAGAAGATGAAAAATTTAAATTAGAACATATAGTAAAAGATGTAATGGAAAAAATAAAAAGTTTAGAAGTAAGTAAAGTTAAAAATATTCCAGTAATAGCAGCAGGCGGAATATTTAATGGAAAAGATATTAAAAAGTTTATTGATATGGGTGTTGATGGCGTACAGATGGCAACAAGATTTGTAACTACGAAAGAATGTGATGCATCTATAGACTTTAAAAATTCATATATAAATTGTGATAAAGAAGATATTGGAATAATAAAAAGTCCCGTGGGCATGCCTGGAAGAGCAATAATAAATAATTATTTAAAAGATGTTAATAATGGAATTAAAAAACCATATTCTTGTCCTTATCATTGCATAGTAACATGTAATTATAAGGATAGTGCTTATTGTATTGCATTATCTTTGAAAAATGCCAAACTCGGAAAATTGACTCATGGATTTGCCTTTGCAGGAGAGAATACATATAAAACCGATGAGATCATTACAGTGAAAGAATTAATAAATAAACTTGAAGTTGAATTAAATTCAGAAGAACCTAAAGAATAAATTATATTTTTTAGGTTCTTTTTAATATTAAATAAATAATTGATAGATATATAATAAGTATGTTAATTTCTAGAATAAATCGAGTATTTTTATCTTTCCACTAGAATCCCATGAATTGTGGAATATAGAAAAACTGAAGGACTCGTTTTTAGGAACATTAAATGTTATATTACCACTTACTTTATTATTTGGCTGGACTTGTTCATTAAGTTCTAAACTATTATCAGTGTGGTAGGAGTATTTTGAATCTATTAAACAAAAACGAGTATTATCAATATCATAACCTTTAGTACTATTATTTTCGACTGTAATATCTAAAGTACAAGTGTAAAATTTTTCTGAGAAACTGATAGGTTCATTTGATACTTTAAAGCTATTAACGGAATATTTAACATTATTAATTTCTATACTACCTGGTTTAAATGCTTTTCCAAATTCAGTATTTATTATTATTTTGGCGGATTTCTTTGGGAATTCATTTAAATCTACAGTATATATTTTGTCGACAGTTGAAATATCTAATTTTAAATTTTTGTTGTCTTTTAATTTATAAGCTAATTCTCCTCTGATTAGATTTCCTGGAGCTACATCGCAACCAAGAGATGGACCATAATTATATAAATAATCATTCTCATATTGATTGCCTCCTGAATCTATTAATTTAAAAGTCATATCAGAACTTGCTAAAGCTTTTTTTCTTTTGTTTTCAATTGTTAATTCTATTAGTTGATAGATCTCATTATCTACAGTAACTTGGTTTAATGTATGAATACTGTAAATAATATTATCGTGATTTATTTTTTCATCAGCTTTATATATTTTATCTATTCTTTTTTGTTCAAAATTATTATAATTATAATCTACAATATAAGAACTTCCATTATCAGTACCAATATAAACATTATCTCCAATTTCAACATTATCATCTATTATTACATTTGAATCTGGTTTTTTAGTTGAATTATTTTGGTTGGTACTTGATTCTTTTTTTATATTTTTATTATCTGTTTTTTCTGAACTGTTTAATAAATTTAAAGTAAAAAGAGTAATTGATATTGTTGTTGAAACAGATATTAAAACTATAATGAGTACTAATTTTGTACTTGTTTTTTTTATATCTTCAATTTTTTTATTTGGATCATATAATATTTCACTGTTAATTTTAATTGTTTTAGCTGTTAGATTTGTATTTACATTTAGTGTTTTTATAAAACTATTAGTAATATCATTGATGGCATTGGCAAATAAGACAATATCAGGATATCGGTTTTTTACTTCAACAGCCATAGATTTTAAAAGGATTTTTTCTTGAACTCTATTGATTAATTCGCTTTCAACTAAACTTGTTGGTTTTGCTAATGGATCTTTTCGTAATCTAAACAGTGATTCGACAGGATTTTTTTTTGTAATAGCGTAATAAATTGTTGAACCAAGAGCATATACATCAGTCCAGGGACCTTGGCTTTTATTTGTATATTGCTCAATGGGAGCAAAACCAGGTTTTAATATAATTGTAAGACTTTTGCTTTCATTACATAATGAATATCTTGCTGCTCCAAAGTCTATTAAAACTGATTTATTATCTTTTAAAATCATTATATTATCAGGACTTATATCTCTGTGTAATAATCTTTGTTTATGTATAATTATAAGAGAATTAATTATGGGAATTAATAATTTAATTGCTTCATTAAATGAAAGAGGACCATTCTTTTTGATGTGATCTTTTAAAGTTAAACCTTCTAAATAATACATAACCATATATGCAGTATTATTTTCATGAAAAAAATCAATTACTTTCACAATTCCTTCAGCAGAAAAGCTAGCCAGTATTCTTGCTTCGTCATAAAATTTATTTAGATTATTATTATATATTTCTTTATAATCATCAACCTGTATTACTACATTTTTGGAATCATACATTCTTGAAGCAATATTTGAGGGAAGATATTCTTTTATAGCAACTTTTTGATTAAATTCCTTATTATAACCCATATAAGTAATACCAAACCCACCTTTGCCCAAAACTCTTCCAACTAAGTATTTATTGTTTAATATTGTATTTGGTTTAAGAAATAACATAGAGTCTTCTTTAGTTTTTTTATAATTACATTTTTTGCATTCATTATTTTTAAAATTTTCATCAAAACAATTTGGACAATACATTGAAAAAATCTCCTATGAAATTATTTATTATTAAATAGTATAAATTAATTATACTTCAAACTAATAGAAAGTAGGATAATTTTCT
>JBDMZA010000432.1:0-2553 GCA_039770155.1 Clostridiales bacterium | reverse complement strand
TAATTTAAAAAGTATTCCAACAAATTTATCAATGATTAAATCATTAGAATATATTGATTTGAGTTACAATAAATTGAAAACTATACCAAGAGAAGTATTTAATATTAAGTCACTAAAGGATATTAATCTTTATGCCAATAATGAATTAGTTGATCCACCAATAGAAATAGCTTCTAAAGGAATTAAAGCAATAAGAAACTATTATAAACAATTGGATGAAGAAGGAATTGATTATTTATATGAAGCTAAACTAATAATAATTGGTGAACCAGAAGCAGGAAAAACAACTTTAACTAAAAAAATTATAAATAGAAAGTATAAACTTAATTTATCGGAAGATACAACTAAAGGAATTAATTTAGTTAAATGGTGTTTTAAAAGCAAAAGAAAAATAAACTTTAAAATTAATATCTGGGATTTTGGAGGACAAGAAATTTATCATGCTACTCATCAATTTTTTTTGACTAAGAATTCATTATATATATTACTTGTAGACTCAAGAAAAGAGGATACAGATTTTTATTATTGGCTAAATACATCTAATTTATTGAGTAAAAATAGTCCTATTATAATTGTTAACAATGAAAAAAATGATAGAAGAAGAGAAATCCCATTAAATAAATTAAAATCAGAATTTGATAATATTCAAGATAATGTTTATAGAACTAATTTGGCAACAAATAGAGGGCTTGATAATATAATCAATATTGTTAAACTCCGATTGTCTAAATTACCACATATCGGTACTCCATTGCCAATAACTTGGATTAAAGTAAGAGAATATTTGGAAAGTGATAAACGAAATTATATTTACTCAATTGAATATTTTAATTTATGTGAAAAATATGGATTTAAAGAGAAAACTGACAAACTTCAACTCAGTGAATATTTACATGATATTGGTGTTATTCTACATTTTCAAAATATACAAATGTTAAAAAAAATAGTTATTCTAAAACCAGAATGGGTTACTAAATCCGTTTACAAAATACTTGATGATAATACAATTATAGATAATTTTGGTAAGTTTAATTTTCTAGATATTGAAAGAATATGGTCAAGCACTGAATATGATGATATGCATGATGAACTTTTGGTTCTAATGACCGAGTTTAAATTATGCTATAGAATCCCAAATAAATGCGAATATATAGCACCACAACTATTAAAAGAAAATCCACCAGAAATTAATTGTATTGATAATAATTGTATAAATTTATACTATGAATATAAATTTATGCCTAAAGGAATTTTAAGTAAATTAATTGTTAGTTTAAATATGTTTATATTTAAAAATAAAGTTTGGAAAAGTGGTGTTGTTTTTTATAAAAATAAAACATATGCACAACTATCTGAATACTACAATAATCGAAAACTAAAAATTTGTATAAGTGGTAAACACAAAAAAGAATTACTGTCAATTATTAGACATGAAATCGATAATATTCATAATGCCTATAGCAAATTACCTAATTTCGACATATTTATTCCATGTATTTGTTTTAAATGCACCAATGAAAAAATGCATTACTATACTTATGCAGAATTATCAAGATACATTGAATATAATAAAGATACAATCGAGTGTAGATATAGTTTTGAAAACATTAAAACTAAAATGCTAATTGATGATTATTATTGTAAAGATTCTTCAGATGAAAAGTTTGCACCCAAAAATAATTATTTCGATAAAATTTCTATTAACAATAATGGTGATATATTTTTTTCAGATACCTGTAAAAATGAAACATATAATTTTAATAAAAATAAAGGCTTAATTAACATAGCTAAAGATAAATCCAATATTAATTCAATTCAAAATATAAATGAAAATATATTTAAAAATCTCAATTGGAATAATTTAATTAAAGAACTAAATTTATTAAAAATAAAATTAGCAGAAGATGAATCATATGATGAAGCAAAATTGATCAAACATGTTATTGAATCAAATAATAGTACAAAATTATTAAATTATTTCAAAACTCTCAATAACAATATTTTGCAAATAATTAAAATATCAAATTTAGAAACAATAACAATCTTATTAAATAAAATTTCAAAGTAATTTGCTAGTGATATGAAGACATAAGTCCTGCCCTTATTTTTAAATATATAAATCAAGTAATATTAATGAATACAGAATTTCTTTTTAAGTGAAGCTTACATCCTGATACACTAGAAACTTAAATATCAATTTTTTCATTAACTAACCTGTAATCAGAAAATTCAATACTATCAATCCCTTTTGGATTACTTAATAAGCATGCCATATCTCTAATACTCATTCGTTCAATTGTTTTTCTATACTTTTCAAATTCTTTTGGTAAAATATTATATCTATATTTATTCCAATGTGAAATAACTTTGTGTCCTTGATCAAATCTCTTAATTAAATCAATTGCTTCACCAACATAAATTAACTTATTTTCTGTATCAATCAATGTATAAACAACATTATTGGCACCAATCTCTGTCTTATAATCCTCTCTATTTTTCCAATCCTGTTTATGAATTCTACATTCATTCTTTTTATTTAACTCTTCATCAATT
>JBDMZA010000431.1:0-3318 GCA_039770155.1 Clostridiales bacterium | reverse complement strand
TATTTTTTAGGTTCTCCTAAGCTATTAGATTAATTATAATGTAATACTATTGAAATAATTAAAGGGGCTGGTTTAAATTTGAAAAAGGTAAAAAATTTTACTTAGGATATAAAAGAGGGTAAAATTTGGGAGAAAATTACGAAAGGAGAATAAAATATAAAGTTATGAAAGTCATAATTACGGTATATTTATCAAATCTGTTATTCTAAAAGGTGATATTATGAAAAGTTTAATTAAATTTAATTTTTTTAATTCAATAAATAAAAAAATCAATATATCAATAATATCTTGTTTTATTATTTTAATAACCATTTCAGTTGTAGTAACTATCCAATTTAGGTTAAATGAAGGTGAAAAAACTATTAATGAAAAAGGAACAACTCTAATTAATCTTTCAATGCTATCATTATCAGAATCCATGTGGAATTATAATCAAGAAAGTATTAAAGTTTTTTCAAATGCTATAATTAGAGATAAAGAAGTATCTTCAATTAAAGTATTTGATAGTAACGAGAAAATTATTTATACAGCAATTAATAAAAACAAAAAATTAAAAAATACAGAAAAATTAACTTTTGTTAGTTATATTGAAAGAGACAAAGATAGACTAGGTAAAGTTGAAATAGAATTAACAAAATACTATTTAGATTTGGGATTGAACAATACAATAATTTACTCAATAATACAAAATATAATTATTAGTGTAATTTTTTCAATAATAATTTTCTTTATATCAAAAAGAATTACTAAACCACTTTTTGAAGTAATTAAGATGGCAAATAAAGTATCAAATGGTGATTATAAATCGACAGTTGATGTTAAATCAAATGATGAAATAGGAATACTTGTCAATACATTTAATTCTATGGCTAAAAATGTACTTAAAACAATGGTGGAATTGAAAAATACTGGAGATAAATTAAAAAATTATATTGAAAATCTTGAAAACATGAATTCTTCTATAACTAATGTTTCATCAGAATTAAATAATTCATCAACAGACCTTGCTGCTTCTACACAAGAACTAAATGCTAACATAGAAGAGGTATCTTCACATACAAATATTATATCTAATGTTGTTATTAATGTGTTTGAAAAGACTGAAAAGTTAACAAAAGAATCAGATAGAATATCTACATTATCTTTAAATAGCAAAAAAGTTATTGATAATACATTATCAAAAATAAATAATATAAAAGATATATTTAATGATATAAAAAATAAAGTTTTGTTACTAAAAAAATCAAGTTCAAAGATAATGAAAGTAACAGGTATAATTGATAGGATATCATCACAAATAAATTTAATTTCTTTAAATGCTTCAATTGAATCAGCAAAAGCTGGTGAAGCAGGAAAAGGATTTAGTGTTGTAGCAAATGAAATAAGAAAACTATCTCTTGAAACAAGCAAAGCAACTAAAGATATAAAAAATCAAGTGACTAGTATTAATAATGATATAAATATAACTTTTAAATCAACAGAAAAAGGCAATATAGAAATTATTGAAGGGGTTAACTTAACAAATCAAACTGCAGCAGCTATAGATAATATAACAAATTCTATTATTGAAAATATAAATGAGGTAAAAGAAATAGAAAGTGAATCTAAAAAAGCAGCTGATGGAGTAAAAAGTGTGGTGAGAAATATGAAAGAATTTACAGATACAATAGAACAACTTGTATTATTTTCATCAAATCTTGCAAAAATGGTAGAACAACTTTATTCAATGATAAAAGAAAATAGTAGATAATAAGGCATAATCAAAAATTTCATAAGACAATTTTTTTTCGAAAATATCGATGGTTTAACGAACTTTCAAAAAAAGTTGACTAGTTTATTTTTTGATTCTGCCAAAATGTATTATTTTTTAGGTTCTTCTAAGATATTATTTCTTATGTATAGTATAAATAATTAGTAAATATGGTATAATATATATAAATTGTAGTAAGCGGGATTTCGGAATTTTTTTATGTTATTAGTGAATAGTTTATTAAATATAGGAGTTTAAATATTTCTATATATTAATATAATTTAATCTAATCTGAAAAATGGGGGTAATTATATGAAAAAAGTTAATAAAAGTAAAAAAATACTTGGATTTACTATGGGAATTTCAATTTTAGTTGTTATTATTGTTACAACATTAGTTTTTACAGCAAATATATTTGGTGCTGTTACGAGTTCTGCTACTGCTTCTTATTCTATTACAAATGATTGGGGTAGTGGAGCAACTGGTGATGTTACAATAACAAATAGTAGTTCCACAGCAATTAACAAATGGTCAGTTTCTTGGACATACACAAATGGACAAACTATATCATCACTTTGGGGTGGAGATTATTCACAAAGTGGTTCAAAAGTTACTGTAACTAATCCATCATGGGGAAATGTAATTGCTGCAAATGGTTCTGTAAGTGTTGGTTTTATAGTTAATTATAGTGGTTCAAATCCTGATCCTACTGGTTTGACTGTAAGTACTACTGAAGATAATGTAGTAATAACATCTCCATCAACAGTACCGGCGACTACAACACCTGTAACTACAACAAGTTCTTCATCTAATGATGATTCTATGTGGTCAAGTTCTGACCAATGGGGATTATTAGATATTGATGGATATACTATATATAATAATATATGGGGAAGTGGAGCTGGTTCTCAAACGGTTTGGGCTAATTCATATAGTAATTGGGGAGTACAGGCAAATCATCCAAATACTGGTGGAATCAAATCATATCCAAATTGTGAAAAACAGATAAATATACCACTTAGTCAAGTGAGTAGTTGTTCAACTAAATTTAGTTCTAAAGTACCATCGAGTGGTTCATATTCTACAGCGTATGATATATGGTGTGGAAATTATTCACATGAAATTATGTTGTGGATGAATTGGAAAGGTGCTGTTGGTCCAATAGCAGGTTCATATGATGCTAATGGGGCAGTAGCTGATTATACTAATGTTTCAGTTGGAGGTCATACTTGGAATATTTATAAAGGCTCTAATGGTTCTAATATGGTATATTCTTTCTTAAGAACAAGTCAAACTAATTCTGGAACTATTGATGTAAAAGCTATTTGTAATTGGATACAGGATAGAGGATGGTTTAATAGTAGTGTAGAATTAGATACAGTTCAATTAGGTTGGGAAATTACATCTGCTAGTGGTGGATTAGATTTTGAAATGAATAATTATTCAGTATCATATAAAAATTAGAATGATTTTTGTGAATTAAATATTTTTTCAAAAATATTTAATTTGCTTATTTAGGCAGAATCAAAAATTTCATAAGACAATTTTTTTCTGAAAATATCGATGGT
>JBDMZA010000430.1:0-12074 GCA_039770155.1 Clostridiales bacterium | reverse complement strand
GCAACCTCAATATAGTTTTATATTTAGAGGTTGCTTTGTTAAAATTATATTTCTTTGTCTTAAATCCCCTTAAAGCATAGGAATTAATACTCAAAAATTGAAATTTATTTTATATATCTCTAGCTAATTCTTTTTCTTATTAATAAACCTGCTGAAATTAATACTAAACCAACAATTGTAAATGTCACAGATGAACTTTCACCTGTTTTTGGTAATTTTTCTGGAGATGAAGTAGTTACCTCTTCTAGTACTGATGACTCTTCAGAAGTTGGTTCAGAAGTTGCTTCAGAGGTAGGTTCAGAGGTAGGTTCAGAAGTCGTTTCAGAAGTTTCTTCAGAAGTTACTTCTGGAGTTACTTCAGAAGTTGGTTCAGAAGTTGCTTCAGAAGATGGTTCAGAAGTTAATTCACAAGTCGGTTCAGACTGTTCTTCTTCATAATAGAATTCTACATATAGAAATTTAGCACCGGATGTAGCCTTTGCAAGAACATATACCATGTTTTCAGGACTACCATTTGGCGTACTTTCAACATTATACAAATGTCCGCACTTACTACCTTTTATGAAAATATATTTTATTGGTTTCTCTGATGTCCAATTTGATAGTTGATTAATTTCTTTTGTACCTTCTTTAATCGAAAATGTTGCTTTTAATTTCAAATAGTCTAGATCATACTCTTTTTCTTCAAGTGTAGGCACTTTAATTTTGAATACTTCTAAATCCTTTATTTCAGACATTTGAGCAACCTTTTCTGGGCTTGTATATATCGGATTTCCTGGCAAAGATTCTTCCCCTGTGGCAAATACATTAAATGTTAATGATGTAATGAAAACTACTAATAATGAAATTGTTATTATTTTTTTCAATTTTTTACTCCCCCTAATATAATATAATATATAATATAGAATATAATATATAATCTATTATATATAAATAAGTAAAAATTACAAATTAAAATAATTTGAAAGTCGAAATTTTATAACATAATTTTACATTTAGTTCCAAAACTATTTAAAACAGAGGATTTTATAATTAGAAATAAATAAGAACTTTTATAAATTTTATTGCTCAATATTTTTCGAAATTGCCTTTTTAGACATAATCAAAAAATTGTCTTATGAAATTTTTGATTATGCCTAATTCATACTAGAGTATTCTCGAGTATGAATTCACGTGATTTAAGCGAACTTCAGACGAAAAGAATTTGGTATTATTTTTTAGGTTCTCCTTAGTATGATATAATAAATTCAAACAAAATATCACATTTTCTTACTACACTATGAATATAAAGAGAGGTTTTTATATGAATAACATAAAAATTCTTGAGCAAATTGAAAGTTTTCTAAATTATAAATTTTCTAAAACCATTTTTTGGGAACGATTTGATTTTAACAAATTTGAAAAATCTATGGAATACTCGATAGATGATTCCAATAACATAACAGGTATTAGAATACAGAATTTCGATCTTATTGATAAGTCTAATAAACTTGGAGAATTAATCTCAAGACTTGAAAAACTCAAAACACTCGACTTAAGTTTTAATAAACTTTCAGATATTCCAAATTCAATTTTTAAACTAACAGAATTATCAAACTTATACCTGGGTTTTAATAAATTAAATATTTTGCCAAATAATTTTATTAAACTAATTAATTTAAAAAAAATAAATCTTGATAAAAATAATTTTACGAATACTATAGAAACTCTAAAGTTTTTGTTATCTATGGAAAGACTAAAATCAATATCATTTTCATCAAATAATTTAACAACATTTCCAGATATAAATCTTATAAACATAAATTTAGAAGAATTGATTTTAAATGAAAATAAATTATCTTATATACCGGATAATATCTCAAATATTGTAAATTTAGAGACATTATCATTAAACTCAAACTTTTTAGATTCTGATCTTAATATTTTAAATAAATTAAACAAATTAAAGGTACTTGAATTAGATAATAATAATCTAAAAAAAATTCCAAACAGCATTTTAAGTTTAAGAAATTTAGAGAAATTATCCTTTGAAGGTAATAGTATATCAGAATCCTTTGAAAATATAGAAAATCTCAAATCATTAAAGCAATTATGGTTTGACAATAATGGATTAACTGCTATTCCAAAAAGTTTTAAAAAGTTAACAAATTTAGAGATTTTAACTTTGGATGAAAATAATATAAATACAGGGTTTGAAGTCTTAGGTGAATTAAAAAATCTAAAATGTTTACTTATAGATAATAATAATATGGAAACAATTCCTATTTCATTTATAAACTTAAAAAACCTAGAGATTATAACTCTGAATAAAAATAACATAAAATCAGGTTTTAAATATCTTTGTAGCCTAAAAAATCTAAAAGAACTATGGCTTGATGATAATTATTTGACCAAAATACCTGATTCTATAGGTATGCTTGAAAATCTTGAACATTTATCTCTCAGATATAATGACTTAGAGTATTTACCTATTGACATAGATAAATTAAAAAACTTGAAACATCTTGATATAAGTGATAACTACATAGATGAACTTCCAGAAAGCATAACAAATTTAAAAAATCTAAATCATATAAATATAAATGGGAACGAACTTTTAGATCCACCTACTTCTATCGCACTTAAGGGAATAGAAAGAATAAAAAATTATTTTATGAACGAAAGAATAAAAATGTCAATTTGTAAAATGGTTGTAATAGGTGAAGGTGGTGCTGGAAAAACAAGTCTTTTAGATTCCATTTTGGGAAAACCTTTTAATCCTATGCTAGAATCTACCCATGGTATAAATATTGAAACCTTAAAAATACCTATGGAAGAAATGAATGATAATTTAGAACTTATCATATGGGATTTTGGTGGACAAGACATATACCATGCAACTCATCAATTTTATTTAACAGAAAATTCACTCTTTGTTCTTGTCTGGAACTCTAGAATAGGTTATGAAGGTGGAAAAGTTAATAAATGGATTGAAACTATATCAGCTCTTTCTCCTTCAGCTACCATTATAGTTGTAGCAACTCATTGTATGGATAGGGCTGTAGATATCCCTAAAAGTTCCATAAAGAGAAAGTATCCCCATAATAAAATACTATTTTATGAGGTAGATAATACTACAAATCATGGCATAAGTAAATTTATAAACTGTATAAAAGTAGAAGCAGCAAGCAAGAAATATGTGGGAATTGGTCGTCCTAAAAGTTGGATAAAAACTATAAAGGCTATAAATAACTTGGATGAAAAATATATTGAAAAAAGACAATTATTTAAATTATTCAAAAATTGTAAAGTCGATAAAGGATGCTACGAGGCTCTATCAAAGTATTTACATTTTATTGGAGAAATTTTATATTTTCCAGAAGAAGAATTGATGGATACTATTATAGTAAAACCAGAATGGCTTAGTCGTTATATAGCCATGGTGTTAGATAGTGAAGAAGTTTCAAATGAATCAGGATTTTTAAAAAATGATTTAATAAAAATTTTATGGAAAGATTTATCATATGATATGAGAAATAAATGCATTAGGATTATGGAAAAATTCGACTTATCCTATAGAGTATATGATGATAAAGGTATCTTAAAAAGTCTTATAGTCGAAAAATTAAAATTAGAGGAAGATCCAAATTATCTCAATGTATGGAATAACTTTAGATATAAAAATGAAATAAGTCTGATCTATAGTTTAAGTACAATTCCAGCTGGTATTCCTACTTGGTTTATTGCAAGAACACATAAATACACAACTTATATCCATTGGAAACGAGGTGTTCTACTACAAGATAGTAAGAAAGAAGATCTCGGACTTGTTGTAGCGGATGTAGAAAATAAAAAACTTACACTTACAGTTAAAGGAAACTATCCAAATCACTTTTTTTCTGTATTAAAGGATACTTTAGAATTTACCTTTAATAAATTTCCAGGATTAAGTTTCCAATGCTATGTTCCTTGTAAAGGTCATAATGGATTAGCATGTAAACACTTATTTAAATACGAACATTTAATAAAAAGAATTACCAAAACTCCTCCCATTACTAAAATAGAGTGTCCTGAAAGTGCAGACAATGTTAACATACATTATCTTTTATATGGTATAGAAAATTTAAATAATAAATTTGTAAACGCTATCAATACTAAAATTGAAAAAACATTAAACAAAAACAATCAATTTTTACTGGAAAAAATAAATGACATAAGTCAACTTCAAATAAAACAAATTCAGCGTGAGTTTATCAAAATGTTTCAATTACAACAAAAAATTGATGAATACTCCTGTCCAAATATTTTTACAATCACTAAATCATCAAGTAAATTCAATAAAATAAAATATAATCTACAGTTATATTGTCAAAACCCTGAAAATATACATCCTGTTGAAAATGCAAAGTATGAAGTATCCATTTCCAAGGAATGGTTTAAAACTCTTGCTAATTACTATAATAAAATGATACCTTTTATAAAAATCCCATTAATGCTTGGTAGCCCTATTATTGGAAAATTTTTAGAAACAATAAATTTAAAAGATTTTACTTGGCTTGTAGACTCATCAAAAGAGGCTATTGATATGTTAAACTCAATTGATTCAAAAACTATGGATACAGAAATGCTTTCAAAATCAATGACATCATTAGAAGGTTCTGAACTTCGTATAATTCACAATATATTAGAAAGATGTGATCCTGAAAAAAATTGGGGTGGACTTGAAAGAACTTTAACATCTGATGGAAATATATTATGGCTTTGTAAAGAACATAAAACAATTTATGAATATTAATAAGGCATAATCAAAAAAAGTTGTCTAGTTTATTTTTTGATTATGCCTAAAAAGCATCCAAAAAAATAACTCTATACAATCAATAAATCATATTTTGGAATAATTTTGCGCAAAACAAAATGTCTATGCTCATAAAGAGCATCATGAACTTTTTTCCAATCACTCTTTATAAATCTTTCTGAATATTTATAATATTTTCCATTTTTGCTTTTGAGACCATTTAATGCATCATATCTCCAAGAGCCTTTTCCCTTATATTCATATGAAACTTTTTCAGATCCAAAACTAAAATTCCCTTTTTCAATTTCTTTTAATAATTTATCAAGTCTTTCATCAGGATTACTATCAGTAACTTTTTCAAATATTGATAAAAGTTTTTTTGAATCCTTAACATTTAATTCATCTACTTTTGCTTTTCTATCACCTAGTCTAAATTGTTTAAGTACTTTATACATATTTTTAGCTGCCTCTAAAAATATTTTAGGATTATCTCTTTCTATAAGTTTCCCTGAATAATCTTTATATCTCCATTTTAAATACGGCTTATCAGGATAAGTTAAAACTGCACCGTGGCCTATTGGGAAAACATCATCAATAAATTCACTTATTTTTTTATCAAAAACATCTTTAAAAAAGTTAGATAATTTTGATACTAAATTTTTAGATACTTCATCATCTTCTAGGTAAATAACCCTGTTTGAAAAGTGTTGTATCCCTGAAAACTCTTGATGTGCCCAGGTATCTGCATATACATGCATTGTAATTCCTAACCTATGAAGTGAATTTTCATTATTTTTTTGATTTACAACTTCATCTATCATATCTTTAGCTAAATAACTATCTGGTTTACATTTTATTCTTTCATAAAAATTACAATTTGTAATTTCTCCAAATTTTTTCATACTATTGCCTGGAAGAAAATGAAAAGGTATCCATACAAAATGATCGCTTAAGTTATCAAAGTTTCTATAATCCAATGCTCTATGTGCAGAACTCAATGGTTTAAATATTTCTCCATTATCAAAGTATATTGTTTTTCCATTTGTTGCATCATCTACATATTGAGCAGAATGTGCAATTATTTTTGATTCTTTTAATGTAAATCCTGCTAATCTTGATAGAATATAGGTTACTCCAAAATGAAAATCTATTTGCATTTATTATCACTCCTTATAATTATCGTTAGTTAACTTTCTTTGTTTTTTAACATTCTTATCTACTATTATTTTACACCAATTACAAATTAAATGCCAATTACAAGTTAAATACCATATATTAGATGTTTAATTTTGATAAGGCATAATCAAAAATTTCATAATACAATTTTTTTCTGAAAATATCGATGCTTAAACGAATTTTCAAAAAAAGTTGACTAGTTTATTTTTTGATTCTGCCTAATACAACCAGAAAACTCTAAAAAATAATATCACATTTTTAATATCTGAGAATCACTAAAATCGTGTAATTCATTATTCTAAAATGTAGATTTGTTTTTTAGTTGTCACTATATTAATTGACTTTATTATTTTTTTATTTTAAACTTAGATTCAGGTGATGATAAACTAATGAAATTTACTGTTGTTTTTAGTCAAGTTTTAATACTTTTTATAATACTTATAATAGGCTTTATATCAAGAAAATTTAAAATATTAAATGTAGAAACAAATAAAAGTTTGACAGAATTTTTAGTGAATGTAACTATACCCTTTACAATAATTTCTTCATTTAACCAAAAATATCCCCATAGTGCAATGTTAAATGCTGGAAAGATATTTTTATTGTCTTTTCTTATTCATGGTATTTCTATTATTATTGGTAAAATTGTTACTAAAAAT
Organism: Clostridiales bacterium; assembly: GCA_039770155.1. GTDB lineage: Bacteria > Bacillota > Clostridia > Acetivibrionales > JBDMZA01 > JBDMZA01. The sequence goes on along the minus strand of JBDMZA010000430.1, from coordinate 5,465 downwards.
TTTAAACCCACTACTAAAAACGTATTGTGGTTTGTAATTATATTTTCAAATTGTGGATTTATGGGTTTTCCAATAATGGAAAGTATATATGGAAAAATAGGTATATTTTATAGTTCTATTTATATCATTCCATTTAATTTATTTTTATGGACAATTGGTCAAATTATATTTTCAGAAACAAAAGATAAGAAAATGATGAAAAAAGCTATACTAAATCCTGGTATTATAGCTGTGTTTTTAGGTTTAATAATCTTCATAATACCTTATGATATGCCATTTGTTGCTACAAATGTTTTTGAATTAATGGGTTCTCTTACTTCACCTTTATCAATGATTATTATAGGTTCAATGCTTGCTTCTATAAATGTTAAGGATATATTTTCAGATATATCTGTTTATTATGGTTCTGTAATAAGACTATTTTTAATGCCCTTTATTTTTTTAATTCTATTTAAAATCATTGGTATTTCAGGTATTGTTTTGGGTGTATGTATAATTTCAACAGCTATGCCTGCAGCAGCAAATACAGTTATTTTTTCTGAAAAATTTGGTGGTGATTCACTTTTAGCGTCAAAAATAGTCTTTTTGTCCACAGCCATCTCAATTATAACAATTCCAATTTATCTAATTATTTTATAAACTTAGGATAGCCTAAAAAATAATAGAAAACGTTAGTTTTTTTAAACTTTTAAAAAAATATCATGAAGAATTAACATCTAACTACTGATATAATTTAAAGAAATTAAAATCTTACTACAAAAATAAATTTATTTAGAAAAATTATATAAATATTAAATTTGGATATACCTTATAAGATTTTGGAGTGATAATAATGAAGTACAATATTACAGTATTACCAGGTGATGGAATAGGACCTGATATAATAAAAGAAGCTTTAGGTGTATTAAAGGCAATTGAAATAAAATTCAAACATGAATTTACTTTTAAAGAATGCTTAATAGGTGGCTGTGCTATAGATGAATGTGGAATACCACTTCCAACTGCTACTATCAAGACATGTAAAGAATCTGATGCAGTTTTATTAGGTGCTGTTGGAGGCGTTAAGTGGGAAAGTATGCCAACAGGAAAAAGACCTGAGGATGGTTTACTTGGAATAAGAGCAAGTCTAAATTTATTTGCAAATATCAGACCTGCCATTATTTATGATTGCTTAAAAGACTCTTCTCCTTTGAAAGAATCTATAATTGGAGATGGAGTTGACCTAATAGTTGTCAGAGAATTAACTGGTGGCATTTATTTTGGCGAAAGAAAAAGGCGAAAATTAACTGATAGTAATGAAGAAGCATATGATACAGAAATATATACAACAAATGAAATTGAAAGAATTACAAGATTAGCTTTTGAAGTTGCGAGAAAAAGAAATAAACAGGTTACTTCAGTAGATAAGGCAAATGTATTGGAAAGTTCAAGATTATGGAGAGACACAGTAATAAATATAAGCAAAGATTATCCAGATATTGAATTAAATCATATGTACATTGATAATGCAGCAATGCAATTAGTTAAAAATCCCAAACAATTTGATGTAATATTAACATCAAACTTATTTGGAGACATATTATCTGATGAAGCTTCTATGATAACAGGTTCAATAGGTATGTTACCATCCTCTAGTTTAGGTGAAGGAACTTTAGGCTTATATGAACCAATTCATGGATCAGCTCCTGATATTGCAGGAATGGATAAAGCAAACCCTATAGCAACAATTTTATCAGTAGCTATGATGTTAAGATATTCACTTAAACTTGAAGATTCAGCAAAAAAAATTGAAGATTCAGTTCAGTTAGTATTGAATGAAGGCTACAGAACAATCGATATTGCTTCTAAAGATTCAAAAATTGTAGGAACAAAAAAAATGGGAAGTTTGATAATCTCTAAAATAAACTCTAATTCTTAAGTATGAATTTCCACGATTTAAAGGAAATTCATACTCAAAGAATTTAGTAAAAAACACTCCTTATATAATAAATGGAGTGTTTTTTACGTAATTTTATTAATAGGAAGCTCTAATAAGTCAATAAAATATCTGAAGGTTTATCATTGCTCCCACTATAAGTCAACTTGAACCAAAATTTTATTGAACTATTTGCTTTAATTGTTGAATTCGAATTCATGCTTTTTACAGTAACACTTGAACCATCTTGAGTATAATTAGCTTTTTGCATATTACTTATTTTCTGATCACCAGGAAATGTCCATGTTAAAGTCCAGTTACTTATAGTAGCCGATCCATTATTTTTAACCATAACATCAACTCTTGCACCATTTCCCCAGTTATTATTTATATTATATTCTATTGTTTCTTTAGGGGTACTCCATTCAAATACCCGTTCTAGATTATCATTTGTTGCAAGAACTCTTTTTACATAAAAATATACATCTCCTTTCTGAACAACACCATACCTCAAAGTTAAAATTAGCTTATAGTTTTCGTCCATTAATGCATAGTCTGTTTCAGGAGTACCAAATCCATAAGGATATGCAAAATACTTAGGATCTTCGCCAAATATTTGATTATACTCATTTTTTGCAAGTTTTATATCCTGCTTAAAATCGTTAAGTTTATTTAGGTTAAGGAATATTGGATTTGCATTTTCATCTTTATAATGCATATCATATGTATGAGTACCATATTCTACAAGTCCTGAATTATTCATTTCATTAATTTGATTAAGGTCTAATAATGATAATCCATTATGATTTTTATTTCCTATTTGACCCATTATAAGAAATATTGAAAAGTTAATACCATATTTTTTAAGTATTGGGAATGCATTTTTATAAACTGTCTCATCACAATCATCAAAAGTTAATAAAACACTTCTTTTTGGCAATGGAACACCATTATGGTAAAAATCATTCAATCTTTTTAATGTTATAAATTGAACATTATTTCTCATAAGTGTTCTAATTTGGTTTTCAAAGTCTTTGATACTTAAATTATAATATGATTCTGCTCCGCCAATAGCATGATAACTTAATACAACACATCCATCTCCTGTTAAAGCTTCCTCTTCAGCAAATATAAATTTAACATTTAATATTTGTATTATAATTGTAATCAAAATAATAAGTACTAAAAGTTGTTTTTTTATAAGTTTAGAATAGTTTATCTCATTTCACCACCCTTTAAAAAGTAACTAGGAAAACCTAAAAATCAGATATCCCTAATAAAAATTTTATAGATATACTATATCTATAATGGTAAAATCAAAGCAAATTACTTTGTAATTTACTTTGATTTTATTTTTTTAAACAATTGTAGATTTTAAAATTATTACTTTTTCATTTTGCATTTTGGATATTGTATATGAACGAATTTTAAAATAATTTGATAATTCTGAATTCATTACAACTTCACTTGAACGATCTATTCTTTTAATTTTAATTTTTCTCCAAGTTAAAAGTGTAGTACTTGAAACAACAATAAACACACCTGTTATTAACAACATACTTGTAAGAGATAAAATATTTATTATAAAATAGTATGTACTAAACATCATTCCAATCCATCCTGAAATAGTAAAAAAAGGAAATCCATTTTTTTTGTTATCGATTATATGCATTAATTAAGCCCCCTATCTGGACTTTCCCAAACTGCAAAAGTTCCTTTTTTAGAGAATAAGGCTTTAGGCAATGCAAATATAATAATTATAGCATTCATATACCAGTATATTACTGGATACCATAGTGACCAGATATAGTAGTTCTTTAATTTATTGTCATACTTTGAATCAATCAACATTGCTATAAAAAATTGAATTAGTGCTATTATAACTAAGTATACTGCTTGTAAAAAATTAATACCTTTTCCAAGTACAATAAAGTCACCAATTAGTATTATCATTGTTATAGCCCATGAAAATGCCCAAATAACGCTAGAAACTTGTTCTAATAATATTAAAATTAACCTTTTTTGCCTGAAATCAAAAATTATATTCCAATGCCTTATTAATACTTCCAATCCACCTTGAGCCCATCTTAGTCTTTGTTCCCACAGTCCTTTTAATGTTTCAGGAACAAGCATCCAACAAATTGCTCTGGGTTCAAATTTAACATTCCATAAATTCCTTTGTAACTTCCATGTAACTCCAATATCTTCTGTAATAATATCTCTGTCCCAAAAACCACAATCTAAAAGTGCTCTTTTTCTAAATGCTACAACTACTCCTGATACAGTCATTATTCTGCCCAAAATACTTTGAGTACGTTTTATTTGTCCAATGATGCTTGAAAATTCACACAATTGAATTTTTGATAAAATATTACTACGATTTCTAACTCTAGGGTTTCCTGTAACTGCACCAACCATTTTATCTTCGAAATGTGGAACTAAATAATCTAAAGCATTCTTATCCAGGTATGCATCTGCATCAACGCAAACAATAATTTCACTTACTGAGGCTAAAAGACCAAGATAAAGAGCATTTGCTTTTCCAGCATTCTTTTGTAGTTGAATTACTCTTAACCTTTTATAAGTTTTTGATAGATTGTTAAGAATAGTTTCAGTATTATCTTTACTCCCATCATTTATTGCAATTATTTCATAATTTTCATAATCAAGTTTATCTAATTCGAAAATAGTTTTTTCGATTGTATTTTCTTCATTATAACAAGGCACAATTATTGTAATAAATTGGCTTAAATTGTTTGACAATGTTTTTTTCTCTATCGTAAAATGAAATATTATCGAACCAATAATCCATGTTATACTCATGAACAATGGATAATAAAATATAAAGTAGCTCATCATGTCACCATTTCTATTTTTTTATTGTAAATGTTTTAGGTATAATCAAAAAATAAACTAGTCAACTTTTTTGAAAATCCGTTGAACCATAGCAATTTTAAGAAAAAAGTTGTATTATGAAATTTTTAATTATGCCTTATTATTAACCTTATAAATATTTATTATAAAAAATAATATATAAGTTATATAAAATATTTAAATTTTAATCAATTCTATTTCCTTTTTTAAAATCATAATTGTTTTTATTCTCATTATTCTCATTATTTTCAATATCATCACAGATACCATCATTAATATCATCATTGATATCATCATATATATCATCATCACCATTACAATTATTTTTATCACCATTAAAGTTATTTTTGTTTTCACCTTTTGGTTCCTGAGTAGATTCAAATTCTTTTTTATTTTCAGTTTCATCATCATTATTATTTCCATTTTCACCATTAGTATTTTGTTTACGATATCCTTTTATAATCAATTGGGATAAAGTATTTATGTTTTCATTGTGTATATCATCTATGGATACATCTATATTATTTTCTTCTGCCAACTCATATAATCTCATTCTACTCATTGATAAATTCATTTTTAATGCTTCATTTCTCTGATTATAAGTTAAAGCATAAACTTGAATTTTATTTGATATATTCGAACTTTTAATTCCCTCATTTATTTCATCTATTAATAT
>JBDMZA010000429.1:0-3045 GCA_039770155.1 Clostridiales bacterium | reverse complement strand
AGAAACAAATAAAATGATGCAGAAAACTTACATTATGTTCTTCAAGGGCCTCATACTGGTTTTTAAATGATTCTAATCCATATTCTAATTTTATCAAATTAAATAGACCAACTAGCCAACATTAAAATTTTGATGTTGGCTAGTTGGTCTATATGAAGAAGAATTGCCAATGTTACAATTAACTAAAAAATTAATTAAAGGTGAATCAATTAGTTTGGTAAATAATCTTATCTATATTAACAATGGAAAAGTTGAAACAACTACTTATGCAGTGCCAATTCCAATGGATGAATTGCCAAACCCTGATTTTGATGATCTTAATTTTAAAAATTATTTTGCACCAGAATTTGCATTACCCATAATAACTTCTAGAGGATGTTATTGGGGAAATTGTAAATTTTGTAGTTTGCATAAAAGTTCAAAAATTTATAATCAAAAGAGTGCAAATTTAATTGCTGAAGATTTGGGGAAATTAGTCAAAAAATACAATACAAATATTGTTTTATTTTTTGATACTGTAATGAAGCCAAATAATATGTTAGATATGGCAGATGAAATTATCAAAAAGAAAATAAACATATATTGGACATGTGTAACAAAGTTTGAATCTGTATTTACTAAAGAAAATTCAAAAAAGTTATATAAATCTGGTTGTAGAATGTTAGAGTTTGAATATGAATCATGTGATAAAAAGACTCATAAGTTTATGGATACTGGAATTGATTTAAAAACAACTGAGAATTATTTAAAGAATACCGCAAGTGCTGGAATTATAAATACAATTTGTGTACTTTATGGATTACCAGGTGAGAATTTTTCGGATTATGTACGAACCAATGATATGATAATTAGTAAAAAAGAGACAATACATAGTGTAATAACTTTCACATACAACTTGACTAGAGATTCAATTTTATGGATTAGGTATTAAGAATTCAAATGAAAATTTGTTGTTTTTATATAGAGATTATTATTCAAAACAAGGAGAAAATTGGGAAAAACGCGAAAATGGAATTTTAGATTTATTTGATAAAATGGCACAAGAATATCCTTCTTTTTATATAAGTTACTTTCCAATAATTTATTATAGCAAATATTATAATACCACTGATCCCAAAAAAATTATACAGTTATCAAAACATAATTCATCTTTTGATAAGAGTTTAATACCAACTTTGGATTTTATTAATTTTGTTAAAACTAAACATGATATTGTTAATATTCGCAAACAATTAATATATAACAGAAGTGGGGATGCAACATTAAGTTATGTTTCTGATTCATATCAAGACAAATACCAGTATATTTTTAATGTGGCATCAAATACTTTTATGCCAATTAATGATTTGTTTTATTTTATTAAAGATTATATAAATGATGTAGATTCTATTGAAAAAATAATTAACAAAATTGCTATTGAAAAATCACTAGACAATAAAATATTATTTATAAAATTACATCTCATATTTATGCAATATAAAAATATTTTGAAAAAAATAGTTTTGTAAGCTGTTTTAGATGGAAGTGAGGCTATATGAAGAAATTAAAAGAATTTAATATTGTACTAAAAAAGAGTAATAAAAGTGTTTTGTTATTAATTGGAGGACAAAGCATATCAAGACTTGGTGATAGTATACAATTAGTTGACCTTTTTTGGTTAGTGTATGAATTAACTGGTTCAGAAGGTTTAACAAGTATGATTGCTTTGTGTAATATTTTACCTGTAGTTTTATTGGGGTTTTATTGTGGTGCAGTGGTAGATAAATATAACAGAAAAATTATACTGATTTTTTCAGATACTGTTCAATCTATCCTTTATATATTAGTACCTGTACTTTATTATATGAATTTATTAAAAGTGCAGTTATTATTTATAATAATATTTATAATTGGAATAAGTAGAGCATTTTTTTATCCTACTTTGAGAGCAATATTACCTAGTATAGTAGAAAAAGAACATTTTGCATCAGTAAATTCTGTAAATACTATTTTGACACAAGCAGCAAGTATGATTGGACCAGTAATAGCTGGTTTTTTGACATATTATATTGGGAGTATTAATTTATTCATACTAAATTCTTTGACTTTTTTAGTTTCTATAATAACAATATTAAAACTAACTTTTAAAAATAATCAATTGAAAAGTGCATCTTGTAAAGATAGTGAAGATGAAAAAATTATTACAGTAATTATGAAAGGTTTTAGATATGTTTATCATAAAAAAATGATTTTTTATTTAATTTTAATTTTTCCTTTGTTTACCATTATTACAGCAGGTCTAACTGATATAGCTCTATTACCATATGTTAAAAAGGTTTTACTGGGTTCATCAATAGAATATGGTTTATTACAAACATGTATTTCTATTGGTGTTTTTATAGGAGGATTTTTAACTATTAAATTAACTAAATGGAATAAATTCACTTTATTTTTAAGTGGAATAGTTATAGTTGGAGTTGATTTTATTTTATTTGGTATAAATTCACATATATATTTTGCATTATTATTAATGATATTATTAGGATTAGCATTTGTTTTGCTTGAGGTTTGTATGGTGACTTTAATACAGGAAAATGTTAAAGAAAATATGTTGGGGAGAGTTTTTAGTTTGTGGAGTGTGATGGGGACTACAGGAGATGCTTTTTCATATATGTATATAGCTGGAGTTTTGTCAATTATATCTGTACAAGAATCATTTATTTTAGGAGGTTCTATTTTATTTATAGGAGGTATGATTGGATTTTGGCAGAAATTTAAGTTTATTTCATATATAAAACATAGTAGAAATCTATAAAAAGAATAGTCAAGTAATATGATATTCTAATTATTAAAAAATATATTAATTTTCAAACTAATGTTAATAGGGGTCTGGAGCACATTTGGTGAAATCACACCAACTTTTTTCATAGAATATGGAAATTAAAGAATCTAATTATACAAAACTAAACTTTTGAGACATACTATTTTTTGTAAAACATCATTTTAGATTAAATTTAATCATTTTTTTTGATTTTAATTTTTTTTAATTTTAAAAATCTAAAGTTT
>JBDMZA010000428.1:0-3305 GCA_039770155.1 Clostridiales bacterium | reverse complement strand
TATATTATACTAATTTTAAATATATATTTTAATTTATTTATTATATTTAGGATTTGACAAATACATATATCTGTGATTTTGAAAATGTTTATTTTATATATATTAGTATAATTATTACATTCAATATATTGTTTTGTTCATATTTATCGAATCTAACACAATGCTATTGTGTTAGATTCGCCAAAATCCCGTAACCCTTTATAACACTACGCTTAGAGCAACTATTGAAAAAACGTAAAAAACATCTTGCAGTTGAATCTAACATATTGTATAATTACATGATAATATATTAAATAGAGGGAGAAATCAATTTTGATAGAAGTTAATCCAATAAAAAATAAAAAAGAAATAGAAAAAATGAAAAAAATATTAAAAAAAACAAGCTTAAGAGATTATTGTTTATTTGTATTAGGAATAAATATAGGTCTTAGAATTTCTGATTTACTAAACTTAAAAGTAAGTGATATTATGATTGGAAAAAAAATAAGGGATTCAATTCAAATCAAAGAAATAAAAACAGGTAAGACAAAAATCTTTCAAATTAATAAAAATGCAGGTGTTGCTATACGAGATTATCTAGCCGATACAAATAATCTAAGTGAAGAAATGTATTTATTCAGAAGTAGAAAAGGGAATAATAAGCCTATATCAAGAATACAAGCATGGCAGGTTTTAAACAACTGTGCCAATATTGTAGGAATAAAGGATAAAATAGGTACACATACTTTGAGAAAGACATTTGGATATTGGGCATATAAGCAGGGAATTGATATAACCTTATTACAAAAAATATTCAATCACTCTGCTCCTTCTATAACATTGAGATATATCGGAATTACTCAAGATGAAATAAATGATGTATATATAAATCTAAACCTATAAAAAATATCTAGGGACAGCAAAAAAATAAATCTACATTTTAAAATAATGAATCATATAATTTTAAATTTTAGTGATTCTCATATTTTGAATTGGGTACTATTTAATTATGAAAATTAATAAATAAAATGTGGAGGAATAAAACTATGAGTTGCAATATCAAATTTATTACAAAATCAAAAAAAGATAAAACTATATTAGAAATAGCTAATAAAAACAAAGTTCAAATTAAAGCTCCTTGTAAAAAAGGTAAGTGTGGAAAATGCATTGTAAAAGTAAAAGGTTCTTTAAATCCTATAACAAAAGAAGAAAAAAAAGTTTTGAGCGAAAGTAAAATACAAGATGGTTTTAGATTAGCTTGTATTGCTAAAGTTTTAGGTGATGTCGAAGTTGAGTTAAATGAACAAAAATAATAATTTCAAATTTTTTTAATCAATATTCTTATTCTAGTGCTTTAGATATTTTTTTGCTAAAGCTTGTTTTTTATTTTCATGTAAATAATTTAATGATTATTTGATAATACTTTTATTGCTTTACTTAATGTAACTTTATTATTTTCATCTATTTTATTGTACCAGTTTGTATATGTAGAAGATTGCGAATGAAATTCTAGTAAATATTTCTTATTTAAATTAATAATAAAATCTGTAAATATCCATATTTTAGAACTATTATTATCATAAGCATTATTGACTATAAAAATTTTTAAATCATTTGAATTCCCACGAATAGAAAGCCTTAAAGCTAAACTTACAGACTTCATAACATCATTATCAATATCACATAAACAATTTTTAACAATTTCTAAGCTTTTATTAGTATAAATAGGTTTTTTCATTGGTATTCTGCCTAAAACAGTCATTGCAGAACGTCTTAACCATTTATTCTCAGATTTTGACCAAAAATCAAGTATTTTTAAATATCGATCTATATCTTTTAAAGCAACAGGCTCTATAACTTTAGTTGAGATATTATCACATTCCTCAACTGAAATACATTTTTTAATTACTTCTTTAATAAAATCAAGTGTTGTTTCAGGATTCTCATAATGTATTTGACCGAGAATATAAATACTAATTGTTCTACCTTCTTTGCCATATTTACGCCAAAGAATTTTAACTAGTTGTAATTGTTCAAGTGAGTTGTCTTTAATGATTTTAACAATCTCTTTTCCGATAAATTTTAAAGTATCAAAGCTTCCTCTACTAAAATTTAATTTCTCATTATCTTCACTATTAGACAATTCATTTTCATCATCATTATAGCAATTAATCCACAGTTTTTTTATTAAATCAGCTTTAATATAATCCTTTTGATTTTGGGAAAGTTCCCTTCTAAAAATATTTTTTAATTCTAATTTAATTCTTTCTCTGTTCACTAATTATCCAACTTTCTATGAAATATATTTTTTATTAATATAGATAAATCATTTCATCAAACTATAAATCACTTTTGGTACCAATAATTGAAATATTAATTTCGCCTTTATCAGATACTTTCCCCAATATTTTTATTGGAAAAAGAGTTGTATTTTTAAATTTATAATCTATATTTGGATAAGAAATATCCAAATTAACTTCATCATCAATATACTTGGCGTTTTCTTGCGAATTAGTTTTTTCAATAATTTCTAGTCCAGTATTTGTAACCGCCATATTTAGTAGTGAAACTGTTTGACATATACCCGCTCCCACACCTGATGAATTTTCACCATTATATAATGTTCCTCCATCTAAATAACCTTTTTCTATTGTACATTCACCTATTACTTTATTAAAAGAAAATACTTCTCCTGGTAAAACAACATATTCATCTAGTTGAGATATTGATTTTTTAACATTATTAAATCTATCATAAGGAAATATTGTATAAATAAATTTCATATTTTCACTTGCTAAAGTAGAATTAAATAAAAGTTTCTCAGCTTCCTCTGATGTATACTCTGGTATTATTTCATTTACTGGAATACGAATTTTTTCATCCTTGACTGATTCAGTAGATTTTAAAAATTCTTTAATTTCACTTTTAGTATATCTAAATCCCATTGATGATTCAATAATTTTAATTTCATTATCTATTAATCTATAGGTTACTTCTTTTACTGGAACATTAATTAATTTTTCAATCTCATCAACAGGTACTTCTTTTGGCTCATCAATTTTTATAGCTATATTTAACTCGCTATCATCAAAATCTTTTATTTTCTTTGAAATTAAACTATATAATTCTGACTTATCAATTTCATTTCCTTCTCTTCCTGTATAATAAAAAAATTCATCTCCAACAATTTTAAGAGATTTATCAGCTTTTTCTACATAAGTCTTTTTATAAATTTCATCTATTAAATCATTTAATTTAACTTTATTCATACTTATTTCAATTTTAAACTTATTATTATATTTCTTTTCAATATTAAGTACTTTTTC
>JBDMZA010000427.1:0-11437 GCA_039770155.1 Clostridiales bacterium | reverse complement strand
GAAATTGATATTATTATAAAACTGTTTGAATTATGTACAGAAGTGATATTAAATATTATAGAACCTAAGATTATAGATGAAATAAAATCAACTAATAAGTTATATATAAAATTTTATTTAGTTAAACTAAACTATGCTGAGGACATTGAATTTAGTAAATGTGTAAAAAATATTATATCATATAGTATAAATGAAGATTTATCAAAAAATAGAGCTCTCGGATTTACAAGTTTTGAAAACAATAGTTTTGAGATTCTCTCAAAAGATGATTTAAAGATTCTATTAAATATAATAACTAAAAAATTAAATAAAAAGGAATTAAAAATATTACTTATAGAAATCTTAAATGAATTAAAAATCGGAATAATTATGACAATTAAATTAATCCCCTTATTTGAAAAATTATATGGTAAATTCATTATAAAGTATATTGTATCCGAGATGAAATCTTCTTTTATTGAAAATAATAATAAATTATAAAAGAAATCGGTATTAGAAGTACATAATTCTAAATGTCTTTTAAACAAAATGAATGTTTTAGGCAAAATCAAAAAATAAGCTAATTCTATTATGAAATTTTTGATTATGTCTTATATAGATTCCTTGAATTTTTTCATTATATTTTTTGTAATACCTCCTGGTAATCCATCATTTATATCTATGTCATCAACAGAAATTACAGGAATTATTTCAGCAGCTGTTCCAGTTAGAAAAACTTCATCAGCTGTATATACATCAAATCTTGAAATTAATGTTTCTTCCGATTTTAAATCCATTTCTTTTGATAATTCCAATACAATATTTCTGGTAATGCCTTCAAGTGCTCCATAGCATGTTCCTGGTGTCTTTAATATATTATTTTTTACAATAAAAATATTATCTACTGTACATTCAACAACATATCCATCATTATTTAACATCAACGCCTCTAAACAATTATTTCTTTTTGCTTCTATTTTAGCTAAAACATTATTTAAATAATTTAGTGATTTTATTCTTACATCAAAAGCACTTACTGGAATTCTTCTATAAGTTGATGTAATAATTTTCATACCCTTTTCATAATAAACATCAGGATAAACATTTATATCATCTACTATTATAATAATCCCAGATTTTTTAGATTTTGCAGGATCAATACCAAGTGATCCTTCGCCTCTAGTTATAATTACTCTAATATAACCATTTTTTTTATTATTTTTTTCAACACATTTTTGAATCAAATTAATCATTTCATCACTAGAAATACCAATATCCAAATAAATTGCCTTTGAACTCTGAAAAATTCTTTTGACATGTTCTTTTAACTTGAATATATTTCCATTATAAATTCTTATGCCTTCAAAAACACCATCACCATATAATAAACCATGGTCATAAACAGATATCTTAGCTTCCTCTTTTTCATAAAACTTTCCATTTACATAAATCAACTCTATATCCCCCTTAATTTTTAAAATCATTATCATTAAATACATCCCTTAAAAGATAATAGTTTTCACCAAACCTTTCAATAAGATTTTTCTCAAATCTTTTAATAATTTTCATAATATAAATATCATGTTTTATATAATCCTCTGCCATAGCAATAAAACCACTATTTAAGCTATTTGCTCCCTGTACATTATTTTGATCATCTACCATTCCAAATAAAACTTCTTTAGAATCCGAAATAATTACAAAGCCTCTGCCACCCTTTTCACTATAGATAGTGTCTCTAATTGGATGCTTGTATACTTGACCTAAATCATCATCAGTATCACTGAAATTAACTATTGCAATTTTTACATTATTTTCTCTAGCCTTATGTAAACAATCTTTTATTAATATTAGTTCTTCTGGCCACACTGATATTAAAAGTTCTTTTTTTGAGTCTGTAATAATCCTGTTTGCTGTATCTATTAAATAATCATAATCAATTATATTCCATATATAAGATAAATCGTTGTTTACCGATATATTGTTTAGATTTACTTTTAATTCTTCTAAAGTATTTTCCATTTTACTTTTATAACTCTCTATCATTTCATCAGGATTTTTGGGAACATATTTTTTCTTCTTATCTTTTTCAATAACCATAATTATTTCTTTATCTACTAGTTTAGCCAATACTTCATATATTTTCGAAGTAGGTATTGAAGAGTTTTTAGCTATTTCATAAGCTGTAGCAGGATTTTGAGCCAAGAGAGAAATATAAGCTTTTGCTTCATATTCTGTAAATCCTATTTTCAAAAGTTTATTTTTCATATTACACCCCATATAACATAATGACTACTTAAGTAGTTATTATATTATAAATATTTTTTTTGTCAACAAGTTTTCTTTTTGTTTCCATAAGAAATATTCAAAAAATAAATTCGGATTTGTTTTAATTTATTCAATTTAGGTTATATATTAACAAACTAATATATAATATCTATAAAATTATATTCATATAACACAGAATCAAAAATTAATTTGAAAGAAGGTCTACCAATGGATAATATTAATAATGAAGTAATGGATAAGCTAACAAAAGTTTGTATATGCAAAGCAATCAATAGAAAAAAATTTAAAGACTTAATTAAAAATGGTGTTACTGATTTAGAAGGTCTTAGAAAAAATACTGGTGCAGGTTCTGGACCATGTAAAGGAAAAAGATGTACTCCTAAAATCTTAGATCTTCTCTCTAAATATGAAAATGGAGAATTTTAATTATAAATATGAATATCAAAAAAATAAACCCATATTCTCAAGTATAAATTTGCATGATTTAGGCAAACTTCAAAGGAAAAGAATGTGGATTTATTTTTTTGATTATGCCTTATATATCCTAATTAATTCTGGAATAAATTCATTTATATCACCAACAATTCCAATATCAGCAATTTGAAATATTTCAGCCTCTGGATCCTTATTTATTGCAACTATTTTGTTTGCAGATGACATTCCTATCAAATGCTGTACTGCTCCTGATATACCACATGCAATATACAGTTTTGGACTTACTGTAATTCCAGTTTGACCTATTTGATGTTCATACCCAATCCATCCACTATCAACTACTGCTCGACTTGCTCCAATAGCTGCTCCTAAAACTTTTGCTAATTCTTCGATTAGTATTAAATTTTCTTTTTTTTCTATTCCTCTACCAACTGAAACAATTACTTCAGCTTCTGATAAATTAACAACTTCCGATAATGTTTTAACACAATCTATAATTACTAATTTACTATTTATATTTATATTAATTTTAGGTTTTATAACCTTACCTTTTCTAGATGTATCTACTTTTTTTGCCTTCATAACCTTTGGTCTTACTGTTGCAATCTGAGGTCTTTTATATGGACAAATTATTGTAGCCATAAGATTTCCACCAAAAGCAGGTCTTATCTGTATAAGATTTTTTGTTTCCAAATCTATATCCAGTCCTGTGCAGTCAGCAGTTAAACCAGTATTTAACATAGAAGCAATTTTTGGAGCCATTGACCTTCCATATATAGTTGCTCCAATTAATATGATTTCTGGTTTATACATTTCTATTAATCTAAAATATGACTCTGAATAAATCTCATCATTAAATTTTTCATAGTTTTTATCATCTATTATATAAACTATATCTGCTCCATACTTGATCAAATCTATAGTTTTATTTTCAATATTAAATCCTAGTCCTACAGCTCCTAATTTAACTCCTAGTTTATCAGCTAAATATCTTCCAACTCCTAATAATTCATATGTTACACTAGATATTACTCCCAAATTATAATCAACTAATATCCATACATGATAATATTTGTCATCATGATTGTTTTCTTTTTTCACTTTTTATAATTCCTTTCTAAATATCATTTATGAATTCATACTCGAAAATTTGAGTTTATTTTTTGGATATCCTTAGCTTGTCTAATAATTTTTGTGCCTGCTCTTTTGGTGTTCCATTTATAAACTCAACTTTGCTTTTTCTTTTAGGTATATAAGTGGTTAAAACTTTAGTTGGAGAGCCAATCAAACCACATTTTTCTCTATTAGCTAAAATATCATAAGCATCCCAAATAGTACTTGCACTATTTCTCGCTTTCATTTTACCTTTTAAAGTTGGAAATCTTGGTTTATTAATATCTTTTACAACAGTAATTAGTGCTGGTAAATACATTTTAACAACATCATAACCATTTTCAGTCATTCTCTGACAGATGAGAAATTTTTCATTAAATTCCTCAATTTTCTTAACACATGTTAGATGTGGAATATTAAGTTTTTCTGCTAAACTTGGTCCAATATGACCCGTATCACCATCTATAGCCTGTTTTCCACATATGATAAGATCATATGTTTTTAATTTCTTTATTCCCATTGATAAAATATATGCTGTAGCAAGTGTATCCGAACCTGCAAATAATTTATCATTTAGTAAAACAGTATTATCTACTCCCAAAGCAGTTGTTTCTTTAAGCTGTTTTTCTGCTGACTTTATTCCCATACTTATAGTGGTCAGATTACCACCTAATTTTTCTTTAATTTTAAGTCCTTCCTCTACTGCATACACATCAAATGGGTTTATAGTAGAACCTATGCCATTTCTAATTAATGTATTAGTTTCCTTATTTATGTCAACATTACTGGTATCAGGTACTTGTTTTATACATACTATTATATTCAATTCATCACTCCTTAGAGTTTCCATTATGAAATTTTCTTTTCAATAAACCCTATAATTGATTTAATATCTTGAAAATTAGCTGGTATCAATTCTTCTGGATTTATCATTATATTAAACTGTTTTTCTATTTCACTCATAACTTCAAGCATTTGAAGTGAAGAAATAATTCTTGAATCATATATTTTAGTATCTAGATTTAAGTCCTTTTCTGAAATTCTAGATATCTTTGATATATTTGATATTATTTTTTCTTTATAATTCATCAATAAAACCTCCCTTATGCAAAATTAGAAGCTAGGGATATCCAAAAAATAAACTCTAATTCTCAAGTATGAATTCGCATGATTTAAGCTAATTTCAGACGAAAAGAATTTGATATTATTTTTTAGGTTCTCCTAATTATATTTTATCTATAATATTTATCAAAAACATGTGCAATGTGCCTTGCGAAATATTTACCTTTATTGCTAATTATTATTTTATCAGAACTTATATTCTCTACTAAACCATCTTTCTCATATTCTAACAGTTCTTTTAATTCCACTTCAAAATATTCATCAAAATTTATACCAAAATCAAATTCATATTTTGTTTTATTGATTTTAAAATCACTTAAAATACTCCTTAAAATCAATCTATTTCTGATTCGATCATCTTTACTTAGTTGATGATTTTTTGAATTTTTTAATGGAATTATACCTTTTTCTAGTACTTCATAATATTTATCAATTGACTGAATATTATGGAACATATTATTATTAGCATAACTGATAGCAGAATTACCAAACCCAACAAAATTCTTATCTTTTACTAATGATTGTCCCATAAAATCTCTAGTTATACTACCTTCCAATGCTTTTTCAAAAAGTGGATCTTCTTCTTTTACAAAATGATCATAACCAATTTTATAAAAATTATTTTCTTCAAATATTCTTTCAGCAGTTTTCATAAGAAGTACCATCATAAATGAATTACCTAAACTTGATTTAGGAATTAACTTTTGCATTGGAAAAAACATTGGAAAATGAATGTATGAAAATACAGCAACCCTTTCAATATCTAAACTTACTATAGTATTAACAGTTCTTGAAAACTCGTTTATTCCCTGAAAAGGTAATCCATAACATAAGTCAATATGAACTTTTAACCCAAGTTTTTTCGAATTTAACACAATTTCTCTCACATCTTCTTCATTACAATCTCTATTAATAGTATTTTGAATATTTTTATCAAAATCCTGAATTCCCAAACTGATTTCATTAAATCCTAAACTTTTTAAAAGCTTTAATTTTTCAAATGTTAAAACTTCTTTATCTGGGTATGCTTCAATAGACATTGTAATATTATTTTGATTGTCTAAAATATCTATATACTTTTTCATTATGTTAAATGCTTTATTTATTTGATTTAAATTCATAAATGTTGGCGTACCACCGCCCCAGTGAATTTTATTTATTTTAGAAAAATTTTTTTTACCAATTAAATCTGTTTTTAATTTAAATTCTTTATCAAGATAATCCAAATACTTATCATTACATGTTTCATCTTTTGCAACTTCTTTATAGCAGCAGCAGTAATAACAAGGTTTTTTGCAGTATGGAAAATGTACATATATAAAATTTATATTACTATTTTTAAATGAGTCTTTATATGTATTATAATCTAAATCGTCTTTCCACCATGAAGTTGTCGGATAACTTACATAAAGAGGTATTTTATTTTCATTATATTTCTTAGCTAAAAACTCAATCTCCAGCATTTCCTTATTTTTCATTTTTTCCTCCAATTAAAAATTCATATAATTTTCAATTCATTTTTAAGCTACTCTTAACAAAATCATTAATTTTTTGTCTATCAATTTTACCATGTAAATTTTTCGGAATTTTATCAATATTTATAATAACTTCTGGAATCATATATTTAGGTATTTTTTCACCTATATATTCCTTTAAGTCTACTACTGAAAGTTTTTTATTTTCAGTTACTTCTATTACAGCACATAAATAGTTTTTAATTTTTTTCTCATCTGTAATACTTATAACAACTACTTCTCTAACAGTAGCATAATTTAATATAACATTTTCTATTTCAATTAACTCTATCCTAAATCCAGCATGTTTAACCATGTTATCTTTTCTGTTAATATATTCATAATTATTGTCATTTAGTTTTTTAACTATATCACCTGTTTTGTAAAAAATTCTTTTATCATTCTTATCAACTGGATTTTTAATAAAAGATTTGTATGTATTAATCTCATCTAAATAATAACCTTTTGACACAATATCTCCACTCACTATTAATTCTCCTTCACATCCAATACTAACTTCAGTATTTTCCTCATTTATAACTAAAGTTTTAATATCACCACAGGCTTTTCCTATTGGAATAGGTTTGTTTTTTATTTCATTTATATTTTGAACATCATAATATGTACATACATTTGTTTCTGTAGGACCATATAGATTATAAAATGAAGCCTTTGGTATTGATATCATCAGCTCTTTTAAATACTTTGGATGAAAAACTTCTCCTGCAAATAATACTTTACTTAACTTTTCCATTTTTGTGTTTTTTAAATTAGTATAGTTTATTAAATTAATCCAAACAGAAGGTACAGTATACATAAAAGTAATATTTTTTTCACAAATCCATTTTAAAATCCATCTTGGATTATTAGATAATTCAAAAGGTAAAATACAAAGTTTAGCTCCACAAGCTAATGATACATATATATCAAAAACAGATAAATCGAATGTAAATGAAGCAAAATTAGAAAATATATCATTTTTACTGGGTTTAAAATATGAAATAGACCAATTGATAAAAGTAGTTGCATTTAGATGTGATATCATAACACCTTTTGGAGTTCCTGTTGAACCAGATGTATACAAAACATATGCTAAATCATTCTTATCAACTTTTATATCTATATTAAAATTATTCTTTGATGAATAACTTATTTTATCAATGTTAATTAGTTTAATTTTTTTACCAATAGTTATTTCATCAGCTTTTAAAGCCTTTGATATTTTATCAAAATTTTTATTATCAGTAATTATTATATTAACTTTGCTCTTATAAATTATCTTTTTAACTCTGTTCATTGGGGAATAATAGTTATCAAAGGGTATGTATGCTCCACCTGATTTTAAAATTCCTAAAAATGAAATAATTGAATTTATAGATTTATTCATAAATACACCAACAACTTTTTCTTCTCTTATATTATTTTCTAAAAACAATTTTGATAAGTAATCACTTTTATCATTTAACATTCTATAGGTTATAGTACTATTTGAATCTTCAACTGCTATTTTATCTGGATATTTTTCAATAGAATTATTTAAAAATTGATGAATTAAGCTACTTTTCATATTATTTCACCAAACTTTCCGCAATAATTCTTTTATGGATTTCACTCGTTCCAGAATACATCTTAGAGGCAATTGAGTCTCTTAGTTGCTTTTCAACCATGCTTTCCTTTAAATAACCATATGCCCCAAAAATTTGGACAGCCTCTAGGCTACTTTTAACTTTTGATTCGGAAATAAATAGTTTACACACAGAAGGATCTTCTTTTTTAAGTAAATCATTATCAAACTTCCAACAAGTTTTATAAAGTAATAACTCTGATAGTTCTATTCTCATTTTCATATCAATAAGTTTTTCTGATACACTATCAAACTTAATAATTTTATTATTAAATTGTTTTCTTTTATTAGCATAATCTAAAACTATTTTATACTGTTGTCTCATTGAACCTAAATGATATGCACTCATTATGATTCTTTCCCATAACATTGAATAATTAAAAACTAACATTCCCATTTTTTCTCTTCCAATTAGATTTTCTATTGGTATATTACACTCAGTTAAAACTATTTCTCCTAATTGGCAGGATCTTATACCCATTTTTTCAAATTTTTGCCCATTGCTTAATCCATTATTTCCTCTTTCAACTATTACAGCAGATGTATCAAGCATATCCATACCATCTTTATGTTTTGCATATACTATAAATAGGTCAGCTACTGGACCATTAGATACAAAAATTTTATTTCCACTTAAAATATATTCCTTATCAGTTTTTTCTATTTTTGTTTTCATCGATTTCAAATCTGATCCTGCCTCTGCCTCCGATATTGCATTCCCACAAATTATTTTACCCTTTGATATATTAGGTAAATACTTTTGTTTTTGTTCTTGAGAACCAAATATATTAATTGGTATAGCACAAGCCAACATATGTGCACATATACCAAATACTAAGCCTTCATCCATACATCCATATGCTAATGACTCAACTGCTAATGCAGTATCTAGCATATTATACCCTTGACCACCATATTCCTCTGGAATTGGGAGTCCATGTATACCAAACTCACCGCAATCTTTCCATTTTTCTATAGGAAAATTAGATTTTTCATCATCTTTAAATATATCTTTATTTAAATTTTTAGTAGCAAAATCATATACAAATTCACAAATATCCTTTTGGTCTTGACTTAAAGAAAATTCCAAACCAAATACCTCCCTTTTACTATCATCTAAAAATTACTAAATTTACTCATTAATTTCAATATTATTTTTTGATTATACCCTATATTCTTCTGGTACTTGTGATTTTGTCCATTGCTGCAAAATATTCTTTTGCACTTTTCCTGAATCTAATATTGGAAACTGAGAAACAAACACTACTTCATCTGGTACTTTGTAATTTGATATTTTTCCTCTACAATACTTAAGTATCTCAGTTTTTTCTATTTCTTCACCTGGTTTTGGAATTACATACGCAACAATACTTTCACCTAAAATTTCATCTTCTTTAGCTACCACAGCAATATCTAGAACTTTACCAAAACCTAATAGACATTCTTCTATATCAATTGGATAAACATTAAATCCACCCCTTATAATCATATCCTTTAATCTTCCTACTATGCATATGTTTTCTCCATCCTTATAATAAGATGCCAAATCACCAGTATATAGCCACCCATTATCATCTATAACTTCATCAGTTTTTTCTTTATTTTTATAGTAACCTTTCATCAAATATCCTTTTACCGCTAGTTCTCCCACTTCTCCTTTTGGAACTTCTTTTCTGTTATTATCAACTATTTTTATTTGAACACCATCAATAGGTCTTCCAACAGTATTTATTCTTACATCAACTGGATCATCTAAATGAGTTGATGTAACAACCCCTGTAGACTCTATTAGTCCATAAATATTTACTAACTTACAACCTGTAGATTTTTCTATTCTTTTAGCAAGATTTGGACTGCACAGTGATCCTGAAACAATTACTTTATCAAGATTTTTAAAAAATACATATTGAAAATATGGCAAAGATAATAGTAAACTCCACATAGTTGGTTGAGTATGAAGAGCATTTACTCTTTTTTTTACAATATGAGTTATTATATCCGTTGGATTAAATGTTGAAATCCACTTCATAGTGATACCAGAAGTCATATAAATCAAAATTGCATTAAAACCCTGTGCCGCATACATTGGGGCAATTGAAAAACCAACATCTTTTCCTAAATCCATAATTACGCCTTCATGAATAGATGTTTTAACAAGATTTTCATGTAATATCATTACTCCTTTTGGTATACCTGTTGTTCCAGAAGTATATCCAAGTATTGCTACATTATCCGGCTCAACAGGATTTTTTATCAAATAATCCATAAAACCTTTCATATCGCAATTTTCTTTAAATAAATCAACCAACAATATTCTTTTTTTATTATCAATTGCTTTTGTAGAAATAAATTTTTTCAGCATAGGAAGTTCAGCATTTATATCGCTTAAAATACTATCATAGTTAAAAACTCCAATTTTATTTTTATATATTATGGTACCTACATCACCATCTTTAAAAATTCTTTTTATTTCATCTTTTTCATATCTAGTATTAATTGGAACTATCCATGCACCAATTATGAATAAAGCATAATATATATAAAAATATTCTAGACAATTAGGTAGTAATACTGCTACTTTATCATCTTTTCTTATTCCTTGATTCCATAAATTACATGCAACAATATTTGATTTTCTATGGATCTCTTTATAACTTACTGAAACATCTTCAAAAATTATCGCTGTTCTATCTGAATATTCTTTAGAAACTGTTTCAAGTACTGATCCTATTGTACCTTTATCGAACCTCATAAATATTTTACCACCTTTTTATATTATTTCAGACATATTAAACATAGGAAAATACTTAGCTGCATCTTTTTCATCAGTTATAGCACCAATACACAAAGGAATATTATTAGGTCTTTGTACTGATGTAATCATATGCATAGCATAATCATAACTATTTTTATACATTCTAATTGAAAGTGCCTGTACTAATAAACCTATATAAGCTGCTGGAAAAATATTTGAATTTAATATTTTTATTTTTTTATCACATGTCATTTTAGCTTTAATTTCATATAAACATTTGGTTAAAACTTTTGCTAAATTCATATAAGAAAACTCTTTACTACTTGGTTTTATTACTTCGCTTATTAATTTTTTATTATCTATATAAAATTCTATCTCTAAATTTTCCTTTATTTTTAAAAATCCATTTTTTTGGAATACTATTTTATTTAGAATATTTTTTAAAATAAGACTATAGTTAATTGAATCTGCATCTTTTAATTGCTGTTTTCCCACAGCAATTAAATTGCCATCTTCAATATATGAATCAGAAATTTCCTCATCAAAATAAATCTTACCTACATTCTCTTTTAGATAAATTTTATCCTTAACTATTGTATAATAGCT
>JBDMZA010000426.1:0-9451 GCA_039770155.1 Clostridiales bacterium | reverse complement strand
CGTGCACCTTTTTTTACAACACTGTATAAAAATTTCTTGTTTTCTTTAGATAATTGAGATGGTATTGAGTTCCATATCATACCTAGTTTTGCAATATTATTAATTTCTGAATGCTTAGAGAAATCGAGTTCATATGCATTTAATCAAAGTTTCCGACAAAAATAAGAACAATAATGTTTAATGAATTTTTCTTTTTCTAAATTTTCAGTCAAATTAGCTTTTCCTCACATTTCCTGATATAATACCTAAATTAGGAGTGATTTTTAGTTTAATAACTTGCAATTAGTTATTATATAGGGGATAATTTGAAATGAAAAAAATTTTATGTTTTATATCAGAAGATTTTGCAGATTTTGAAATAACTTTATTAATGCATAAATTAAAAAACATTGGAAAATATAAAATAGTTACTGTGTCATACACCAAAGATATTATACTGAGTGAATCAGGTTTAAAATATATTCCTGATAAATCTATAGATGAAATTCATAATGTAGATGGTTTTGAAGGATTTATAATCCCAGGGGGACCTATAAAAAATCAAAAAAATAGTTTAACAAATTTAATCATTAAATTAAATAATAAAAAAATCATGATTGCAGCAATTTGTAATGCTCCACAATATCTAGGTAGGAGTGGTATTTTAAATAATAGAAAATATACAACCTCATGTTCTAAAGAAAAAATAATAGAACTTAAAATAGAGGATCCATTTCCAAGAGAAAATTATCTTGAAGAAAGAGTTGTTATTGATGAAAACATCATAACAGCAAAAGGAAGAGCATTTATAGATTTTTCATTTGCTGTATTTGAATACTTAAACATTTATGTACATAGAGAATCTGAAAAAAATATGTTGTTAAATGATATTTTAAATAATAAATAAGGTTGCGTTTCAAAACCAAACTCCTATTTTATTATTTATTTTACACTAATATCAAAATATTTGTCACGTTTACTACCAAATGGTATGTTTTCATTATTATATTTTAAAATTAAGATATGTTTCATAGCAATTGATACATCTTTTACATTTTTCAAATCATAACCCTTCAAAAAATTCCAAGTTAAATGTGCTTTTTTATGTGGAATTTCTATGCAAATAAAAGGTTTTTGATTAATAAAATTAAAAATTTGTGAAAATGCTTAAATATGATTAAAAATGATGTTTTGAAAAATATGCTTTTGGCCAAAAGATTTATTTTGTATAATTAGAAGGAAATATCATGAATATAATTATATAATTTAACATATACTTTGCAGTACATAACACAGATACTGCTACTAGGTCTTAAAAATAAAAAATTTTATGATATTATTTTTAAAAATTGTATAATTAAATAATTAGTAATTATTATTGTACAAAGTGGAGGTATTATGAATTTATTTTTTATAGGTGGTGCAGATGAAGTAGGAGCTTCTTCTAGTATTCTTGAAATCAATAATAGACGATTTTTAATAGATTGTGGAATCAGAATGAATGACCATTTAAAAAGGAGCAAAACTCCTGATTTTTCTGATATAGGTTCTATTGATGCTATATTATTAACTCATGCACATACTGATCATAGTGGTGCATTACCTGTGGTCAACAAATATACTGTAAATGTACCAATATATATGACTCGTGGTTCATTTCAATTATGCACAGTTCTATATAAAGATGCTTTGAAAATTATGGAATCTGAAAAGGAAGATTTTGAAACTCCTATTTATCAAGAACAAGATGTTTTAAATAGCTTTGAAAATATAAAACAGATTGAATTATTACAATCATTTACTATAGATGATATACAAATAACGTTTTTTCCAGCAGGTCATATTCTTGGAGCAGCTTGTATATTATTTGAATCAAAAGAAGGCAGTATATTATTTACTGGAGATTATTCTATTACCAAACAGTTAGCTGTAAATGGTGCTTTGGTAAATTGTAATCCTGATATTATTGTTACAGAAGCTACTTATGGTGGTCGTAAACATTTGAAAAGAAAAGAATCTGAATTTGAATTCATAAATCAAACACGAAAAGTTTTGTCTAGAGGTGGAAAAATACTTATTCCTGCTTTTGCAATAGGAAGAAGTCAAGAAATGATAATTCTTTTAAAGGATGCAATGGCAAAAAATATAATACCTGAAGTTGATATCTATATTGATGGAATGATAAATTCAGTTAATATAGTCTATCAAAATAATCCCATAGAACTTCCAAAAAAACTTAAATCTATTGTCGAAAATCACCAATCACTTTTCTATTCAACACAAATAAAAAGAGTATTATCAAAAGAACGTGAAAATATTATTAAAACTAAAAAACCTTGTATTTTTATATCTTCATCTGGAATGCTTATTGGTGGACCATCTGTATTTTATGCAAAACATATTATTCAGGATAAAAATAATGCTTTGTTTATATCTGGATATCAGGACGAAGAATCTCCTGGAAGAAAGTTATTGGAACTTCAAAAAGGTCAAAAATTAGTGTTAGATGGAAAGAATATTACAGTAAATGCTGATGTATATAAATTTAGTTTCTCTGCTCATGCAGATGAACAACAAATTGTCAATTTTGTGAATACATTGTCTCCACATGAGATTGTTCTAGTACATGGGGATGAAGAAGCAAGAGAATCCCTTAGTAATAAATTTGAAAAAAAACCCCATCTTCCTCTTTTAGGAGAAATGTTATCTTTTAAAAAATATAAAAACACATTTGTATCTGAAAAAAAAGATAATACTCCTACTATTACTATTGAAAGTTATTGGAGAGATTGTCTTTATAAGGGAATTAAAAGGGTTCCAATAAAAGAAATAGAAGATATTTTTGGGAAAAATAATGATATAAAATCTTTTGATGGTTTTAGTGAAGACTATATAGACAAAAGATTTTACAACATACTAACACAGGATCAGTTAAATAGAAAAAGAGATCGTAGAGAAAAATTTGAAAGTCTTGGAGATTTAACAAAACAACTTGTAATCTATGGTCAACAAACTGGGAGACTTGAATTAGGATACTGTAAGGAAGTTAACATGGAACATCTAGCATATCATCTTTTATCAACAAAAAAAGGAAAATCAAAAACCCAGATTGATTTTAATAAAATCCTTTATACTTTTAAAACAAATGAATTTAAGAATATGAAAGATGAAGATATTCTAATTAAGATAAGAGAAATGAAAAGAATTTCCAAACCTAAAAGTAAAATTTTTCGAAAAGAATTGATTGCTATTACAGAAGATATTTCTATAAAGGAAATCTATGAACTTTTTAAGATAAAAGAAGTTTCTGATGAAATTGCAGTAATTTTAGCTTTGCTACCCATTGCTATAAAAGAAAATGGCAAATACAAAATATTTCAGAAATTGCCACCCAAAAAATTAAAAGAAAAAACAACAAATATAAATTCTATCCAAGATGAAATTCATAAAGTATTAAAATCACGTAAAATAAAAAAAGTTGGTTATAAAATTAATACGAATACCTTTATTTTACAATTTGATTTTCCAGATGCTGTTAATAAGGAAAAAATATTTTCACTTGTAGATAATTTACTCCCTAAAGGTTATTCAGTTGAAATATCATCTAAAATTAATCAAGCAGCTTTCAATGATATTCTTTTTCAATACTTAGGTTCCAATGGAAAACTATCACTATATTTATCTGAAAAACGTGTATCTACAAAGAATCTTGCTAAACCTTTTTCTGAAGATTTCAGAAAAGAATTTTATAGAAATACAGGATTTATTCTTGAATAACTAAAAAGAAGTTAAATATTTATTATTGTAAAAATCTTTGTAATACTATAATAATAGTATTTACAAAGATTTTTTATAAAAATTCGAATATAATAAAAGGTTATTGAAGTAGATTCAAATTGATATCACAAATATAATTTTATTTTCCGTTTTAGAATATAATATTTTTATTAATCATTAACTTTTTAGTAAATAATTTTTATTTTTTATAAAAATACTTGATAAAATAAAACAAATAACTCCAGATATAAACATAGTATATTCTAGTTTCCATATGGCTGAAAAATTAGGTTTAGGCTGTATCCATTGACACACATGCCAATACATTAAACCTGAACCTCTAAAAAAATAACTAAAAACAAATAAAAAAATGGTACTTGTATATGCATAAATGGGGTTTCTACCAATTAACATAACTAATAGTCCAAAACCAGCCAAAAATATAAATGAAGAACATATCAATTTTATATCCACAAAGTGTCCCAAAAAGTTTTTTTTATTTGTAGTAAAATAAATTATTGAATAAATAGTAAATGTTAATAATATATATATTAATATAATTCGTACAACTCTTATTAAAACATACCCAATACCTCCAAGAGGTAAAGATAATATTAATTCATTTGCCATTGGATTTACTAAATTAGAAAAAAGTGGTATTATTAAAATGATAATACCCATACAAAAGACTGTAAACATTGGAAGCATCATATCAATAAACCTTGTATCACAACCACTTTTTAAAAACCATTGATATATAAATAATCCTATATATCCTAATATTAAAAAATATATATTTATTGAAAGAGTTTTTATATCTGAAGAAAATGGTAATATTTTTATTTTTTTATCCATGATAAATACCCTTCCTCTGCCGATGGTTTAACAATTTCTGCATTTGAGATTCTTTCATCAGAATATATCCTTATTACGAGCTTATTATCAATAGTATTACTTGATAGTATATTATATTTATTTTCATAAAGTTCAAATTCTTCTTCTGAAATTGTTTTTTGCCATACCTTCCCAACAGATAATTCTTCAAACTCTTTAAAACTATTAAATTGTTTAATAACTCCA
The DNA here is from genome assembly GCA_039770155.1 of Clostridiales bacterium. Classification (GTDB taxonomy): domain Bacteria; phylum Bacillota; class Clostridia; order Acetivibrionales; family JBDMZA01; genus JBDMZA01. The sequence goes on along the minus strand of JBDMZA010000426.1, from coordinate 4,615 downwards.
TTTTTTATTAATGATATTCCATCACAATTATTTTTCACATCCTCAATTATGTGCGTCGAAATTAAAATTATCCGATTAGTTGCAATTTTTCTTATAACACCTCTAAACCTTATGCGTTCTTCAGGGTCTAATCCTGCAGTAGGTTCATCTACTATTATTAATAAAGGGTTTCCAATAATTGTTTGGGCTATTCCCAAACGTCTTCTCATTCCACCTGATAAATTTCCAACTTTTTTTAATGATTCATTAGACAAATTGACTTCTTTTAATATTTTATCAATTTGCTCAAGTCTTTTATTTTTATTATTTAAACCTTTTAATATTGCAATTGTATTCATACATTCTTTAACTGTTAAATTCTTGTAACATCCAAATTCTTGTGGTAAATATCCGATTTTTTGTCTAAAATAATCAATATTTTTTAACATACATTGATTATTTAAAAATATTTCACCTTCATTAGGTTTTATAAGACCAACCAATATTCTCATTAATGTTGTTTTTCCTGCACCATTTGGACCTACTAGCCCATAAATTCCATTGGGAATTTCCATATTAACTGAATTTAATGCATATTTTTTCTTTGAATATTTTTTTGTTATATTTTTAATTACTAGACTCATTTTAATTACTCCTATTCCTCATAATCCAAGATTCTAATAAATTTTTTGAGGCAAATTTAATCTCATTTTGATTTTGAAGCAAATTTATTTTTTTCAACTCTTCTAAATCTTTTTTATCTTCATCACTTAAATGTTTTTCTAAATTATTAAATTTCAAATTTCTTTTAGTATTAGATAAATTGTGCTGTAGCCAGTTAGTGTCACCATTTTCGGATAATTCGACTAATGTATGTATAAAAGATCCTCTAATATAATGATTTTCTTTGTTTATTTTTTCCCACAAAATAGTAGCGATTATATTTGTATAATTAAATTGTTTATTCATATAGTTTCTTGGTTTTTCACTTTGATCAGGATTTAACAAATTATAATAGTCAAAAAAATAATTACTATGTACTCTCTTAAAAGTACTATTTATATCAGTTCCATTATTATTTAATTTAACAAAAAATATTTTGTCAATATTAGTATCAATTTCAATATTGTACTGTGAACTAATAGTATTTAAAGTTGTCTTTAAATGTTTTCTAAAAAAGCTACTTTCTTCAGAGTAATAATTATATAATTGTACAGGTGCAACAAAAGTTAATCCATTAACATTGTTTATATTATATTTTCCTTGTATTATTAATGGACCATAATCTTTTCCTTTAAATGAAATTCCCTTAATATCAGATAAATTAGTAATAATATCTTTACGATTACTTTTTATAATAAGGTCATATTTATATTTAGATAAAATTTGATTATTTGTATAAGCAACTTTATAATTACCTATATTTATAGGAATCAATATTTGATGATTTCCTAATATTGGATACCACGCATTGTCATAAGTAAGTAGTAATGTTTTTTGTGTTATTTCTCCAATTGTATTTGGTAATTTCCCTGATACATCAAACGTAATTTTTATATTATTTGATTTAATACCATTAATAATTAATAAATCATCTTTTCTAATAAATTGAGTTTGTTCATTATTAATTTTCATGTTTTTAACATTTAAACTTCTGTATAATGTAAAAATAATTTCATTACCAATAATTTTTTCTATATCCATAGTAATTTTATAATTTAATTTGTTGTTATCAGCTTTTCCTAATTCAATTTCCATTGAGGTTACTTTTCCTGATGGTTCAGTTTTATTACTTTTTTTTAACAGTTGTGAAAGATTAATATCTTTATAATTATGTAATAACTTTAATTCTTCTGAACTAAAGTTTATTGAATTAAGTGATAAAAAAAATGAAAAAATAAATATGAAAATTAGAATTATTATAGTAGATAAAGATTTAAAGTTTTTTTGTATTTTATTCTTGTTTTTAAATAATAAAGATAAAATAAATAAACCTATTCCAAATAATAAAAACCATAATTTTCTTGAAACACAACCAAAACTTGTATTAATTCCAAAATGTATAAAAGATCCACTATCAGGATTTTCAGTATATTGATTTAATGCCATTTTAACGGGAAAATATAAAAAATTATCAAATGGTAATGTGAAATACCATAAAGATATCAACAAAGGCCAAGAAATCGTCTTTTTAAACATCTTTTCTATTGAGTATCCAATTATCCAAAAAGATATCATTGGAATAAATAATTGCAAAAGATTAAATAAAAATATTTCTAATGAGAATATTTCTAATCCTGTATTATCCTTCTTAAAAAAATAGATGAGAACAATTGTTACAGTTATACTATATATCAAACTTATTAATGACCAAGAAAAAATTTTAGCAAAATGTCTTCTCCAAAAACCTGGAAGGACATTTGATAATTCTTCAAAATTACACCTTTTTTCCTGTGTTGCATTTAATATTCCTAATACCATTGAACCCATAGTTAATATCATAACAAAAAAAGTTATTGTTTCTAAAAAATTAATACCTCTTAAACCTTCTATTACCATAATATTATATCCAAAATTTAAATAAATTATAGATACAAGAAAAATTGCAAAAATGTATACTTTTCTTACTAAAAAATTTAATTCTAATGACAAAGTTTTAAAAAATAATAACATTGTATAACATTATCTCCTTCTGATGTATTTGATTGTATGAAAATATTTGTTAAATATTATATGTTAATACATATTTGGTTATAAATATTTTTATGTATATATATCATAGCATATCAATAATATATATACTAAATAGGTAGCCTGAAAACCAAGGCTACCTACATAAATATTTTTATTTCATTCTAACAAATTATACCATCTGCAACTACCATAATCCGTAAAAACTAATCCATTTAGATGTTTTGAAGCTTGCACAGGATCAAGATTATACCCATAAGTAAACGAAAGTAGTAAATATTTTTCTATAGCATTTTCGAGTTTAGCATCAGAGCCTGATATATATATAAGTCTAAAAAGTGTACTTTTTTAGACTCTTTAATTTATGTGGTAAAATTTTCTGCACTATTGGGCAATTTTAACAGTATCTCGGTTCAACCCCTCGTATTTTTATGTTTTTTAAACATTGATTAGTATCTCACGAATATGTTTTTCCAGAAGATTTAGTCTTCGATTTTTGAGTGAGGAACGGTTTTTAATTTGTTTGCAGCTTTGCTGCGGTATGCTATAAATTTTTTATCAATATTCATAATTCTACCATTTATATAAGTGGTAGAATTATATTTATATGTTTGAATTCTTTTTTATATTATGTTACAATATGAATGAATGAAAAAATATTCATTCAAATAAATGAAATAAAATGGGGGGTTTCATTATGAAGAAATTAATTATCTCATACTCATTTACTGGAAATAACAAAATGCTTTCTCAAAGTGTTGCTAAAGAGTTAGCAGCAGACATTATAGAAGTAACAGAGTTAAAAGAGCGTACAATTAAGACTATTATTATAGACATTATGTTTAATAGAGAACCAAATATAAATCCTATACCAAATGATTTAAAGGATTATGATATTGTCATATTGAATGGTCCAATATGGATGGGCAAAGTTGCATCTCCACTTTGCTCATATTTCAAGTATATTAGTAATGCTAAATGTGACTACGCTTTTTTTTCAATAAGTGGTGGTGCATATAACAAAAATACAAATTTAGAAAAAGATATTAGAAAAAAAGCAAAAAGAGATGCTATTGCAGTAGTTGATATTCATCTAGCAGACTATTTAACCGATGAAGATAAAAAGTCTTCAGATGATAAAGTAAAAGATAAGTTAAAAAGTAAGGATTTAGATGAGATTACTAAGAAGGTTTCGAAGGCTTTAATAGAAAAGTTTTCCTGTATTGGAAGTGGTCGATAGTGAGTGATAAAATATATAGTTTAGAAAGTAAAAAAAATATGAAAAAAATTAAAATTGGTCTTGGAATTTTATTAGTAATTATAGTAGTTTTAGCAGTTAGTGGTTTGGTTGGGTGGATTTATATATCTAGGGAACATGATGAAGCTAAGAATCTTAAACTAATTGAAGGTAAGTTAAGTGATTTAAAGGATGGTACTTATACAGGTAAGTATAATGGTGGTATGTATAAGTGGCGTGAAAATGAAGTTAGAATAATTGTTAAGTCAGGAAGTGTAGACAAAATAGAAGTGATTAATTTAAAGGAAAACAAAAACGAGGATTTGACAAATGAATTATTTAGTAATGTAATAAAGGAACAATCTTTGCAAGTTGATACTGCAAGTGGTGCAACGCTTACTTCAAAAGCCATTTTAAAGGGTATTGAGGATGGAATAAAAAAGGCTCAAAAAAAGTAATAAGGCATTATCAAAAATTACATTATACAATTTTTATCTGAAAATATTGATGATTGGACTATTTTTTGAAAAAGAGTGACTAGTTTATTTTCTGAAAATTTCTAAACAATTTATAAAACATATCATAGTTATGTGATTGTATATTGTATGCTTAGGAGAACCTAAAAAATAATACCAAATTCTTTTCGTCTGAAGTTCGCTTAAATCATGCGAATTCATACTCGAAAATTTGAGTTTATTTTTTGGATAT
>JBDMZA010000425.1:0-5312 GCA_039770155.1 Clostridiales bacterium | reverse complement strand
TAAATCATGCGAATTCATACTCGAGAATTAGAGTTTATTTTTTGATTCTGCCTTAATTGAATTTTATTTTATTTTAATAAATAAAAAGTAGAACCCATTAATAACCTCTGGATTCTACTTTAAATTTTGTATATATTAATTATTTTGCATCTACTTCAGAAATATATGATATTAAGTCAATTACTTTGTTTGAATAACCCCACTCATTATCATACCAAGATACTAATTTCACAAAATTATCATTTAATGCAATTCCAGCACCTGCATCAAAAATTGATGTTCTTGAATCAGTAATGAAATCAGATGAAACTACCATTTCTTCAGTATATCCTAAGATATCTTTTAATTCATTTTCAGAAGCATTCTTTAAAGCTGCTTTTATTTCATCATATGAAGCACCTTTTTCTAAACGGACAGTTAAATCAACAACTGAAACATCTGCAGTAGGTATTCTAAATGCCATACCTGTTAATTTTCCATTTAATTCAGGAATTACTTTACCAACTGCTTTAGCAGCACCAGTAGATGATGGGATTATATTAAATCCTGCACTTCTGCCGCCTCTCCAGTCTTTCTTTGAAGGACCATCAACAGTTTTTTGTGTTGCAGTTACAGCATGAACAGTAGTCATTAAACCTTCAATAATACCAAATTTATCATTAATAACTTTAGCTACAGGAGCAAGACAATTAGTTGTACATGAAGCATTTGATATAACATTCATATCTTTAGTATATTTTTCATTATTTACACCCATAACAAACATTGGTGCATCAGCTGATGGAGCACTTATAACTACTTTTTTAGCTCCGCCTTTTAAATGAGCTGAAGCTTTTTCAGTAGTAGTAAATACACCTGTTGATTCAACAACATAATCAGCTCCACATTCTCCCCATGGTATTTCTGCTGGATTCATAGCCGCATATACATTTATAGCATTACCATTAACTAATAATTTACCATTGTCATCTGAAATTTCACCATCGAATTGACCATGTACTGTATCATATTTAAGCATATATTTCATATATTCAAGGTCAATAAAAGGATCGTTAATTCCTACAACCTGCACATTAGGGTTTGCTACTGAAGCCCTGAAAACTAAACGACCTATTCTTCCAAATCCATTTATTCCTATTTTCACTGCCATAATTAACATACCTCCCGTTTTATAACATATTCTAATACATATTTCTAGCTGATAATCAGCGATGAAATCATTATTTAATATAATAAATCATTGCTATTTTATCGTACTTTTCATCATTTTTCAATGTATTTGTTTAATTATTAACATACTTTTTTAATCTACAAAATGGTTACTGTATATTTATCTACCATAATATCTGGATTGTATGAGGATTTTGCTTTTCTCAATCCTTCAATCCCTAAATCCTGTTCTCTGTTCACATATTTATATTCTAACCATTCATTTGCAAGAAAATCTCTATTTATCAGTGTATATATTCCATCAATGTCACTATTTGCCTTTTCAATATGTATAACAATTGTATCATTTGATAGTTTTTCAGCTACAGTTACTGCTTCAAACTTTCCATTTACTTTTATAAGAGCACCTTTACAATTTAATTCATGTAAATTACTAAGTACTTCTATATTTGCAAGTTTTTCACAACCATAAACATTGTGATCCTCACAATTTCTTTTATCGCACCAATCCTCTAATATTTTATAACAATCATCTAAATACTTTCCCTCAAGTTTTACATACTCATAACTATCACCATACAGTTTCATAAATTTATTTATGTGATTCCTTTTTTTATGATATTTTTTTCCTTTTAGAGTACTAAGTGCCTCTATACTATAAACATAATCACTATGATCTCTATTAAATTCTACATCTATCTGGTTCTCTCCAAATAATCTCTTAAATTTTTGGACACCTCTTTTTGAAACTCTTTTAAAAATTAATTTAAAATCTTTTTCTTCAAAATAATTTTTTAATTCAAGTACAGAATTAATAAATGATTCATCATCACAATTGCCAATAGGTGTAAGTGCAAATGGTTTTATATATGAAGATAATGCAACACAACAAAGCAAATCATTTTTAATAGTGTACTTATATCCATAGGCTTCTCTCCACATAAAAACATTAGTAAATGTCATTTCTGAAACATCTGGATCATAACTTTTATAGTATCTTTCAAATACATTTTTATCGTCAATATTTACTTTTTTAAAATCAATCATTATTTATTACCTTTCCTAAGAATATCTTAGGTATCCCCCAATTCTAAGCCTATACTTTTAGCAATTTTAACATATTCGCCATTTGGATTAACTGTTTTTAGTTTTCCTACTGCTTCTTCTAAAGTAACAGTTCCTATACTATTTCCGTTTAAACATATCATTTTACCATACTCTTTATCTGCTATTTTTTCTATAGCTGCTACACCAAATCTTGTAGATAACATTCTATCAAAAGGTGTAGGACTTCCTCCTCTTTGTAAATGACCAAGTACAGTTACTCTTGTTTCTAGTCCAGTTAAAACTTCTAACTTATCTGCCAAAAGATTACCTATTCCTCCAAGTTTTATGGGATCAGGACTATTATTATCAATTTTATTTACAACCATCTTCCCTCCCAAAGGTTTTGCTCCTTCTGCTACTACAACTAAACTAAAACTCTTTCCTTTTTTCTTTCTTTCCAATATTTTTTCTGCAACTCTATTTATATCATATGGTATTTCTGGAATTAATATAACATCTGCTCCACCAGCAATACCAGATTCTAATGCTATCCAACCTGCATATCTACCCATTACCTCAAGTATCATAACCCTGTGATGCGATTCAGCAGTAGAATGTAATTTATCAATAGCTTCTGTTGCAGTTCCTACAGCTGTGTTAAATCCAAAAGTTAAGTCTGTACCTGATAAATCATTATCAATAGTTTTTGGAACTCCAATTACATTTAAGCCCATTCTTGAAAAATCTCTTGCACTTGTTAATGTTCCATCTCCCCCAATAGTAACTAACACTTCAATATTATGATTTTTCAAATTATCAATTACAGTTTGAGACATATCTTTATATTCATTATCCCCATTATTATCTGCTTTAAACTTAAAAGGATTATCACGATTTGAAGTACCTAAAATTGTGCCACCTCTATCTAAAATACCAGAAACATCATTTACAGATAATTCTTTCCAATTATCTAAAACTAATCCTCTATATCCGTCTTTAAATCCTATAATTTTATAGTCATATTTAGTTTTAGCAGTTTTAACAACTGCTCTAATAACAGCATTAAGTCCAGGACAATCCCCTCCTGCTGTAAGTATTCCAATTGTTTTTGACATTATACAACCTCCAAATTTAATATCCATTACACATAAGGCATAATCAAAAAATAAATTCTAACTCTCGAGTATGAACTTGCACAATTTAAGTGAACTTAAGACGAAAAAAATTCGTTATGAAATTTTTGATTATGCCTTACTACTTTATTGATTTTATTATATTAATCACAAATTCACAAGATTTAACCAGATCTTCAATTTTAATTTGTTCTTCAACACTGTGAATTTTATCTGCACCAACATTTAAATTTACTGAGTCAATCCCCATTTCATTATATATATTAGTATCACTTCCACCACCTGAAGATTGTAAATATAGTTTTAAATCTGATTCTTTTGCAGCAATTTTTAATATATCAATAATGGAACTATTTTTATCTATTTCATAATTTCTATACTCACATTTTACTTCACATTTTACTTTTCCACCAAGTTTTTTAGCCTCCTCATTAAAAATTTCAACAAATTTACTTGTTTCTAGTTCAAGTTTTTCTCTATTTAAACTCCTGATTTCTGATTCAATATTAACCTCGTTGCAAACTACATTTGCTGCTCTTCCACCTTCAATAACTCCCACATTCATTGTTGTCTCATCATCAATTCTTCCCATATTTAATTTTGAAATCGCATTTGCTGCTATATGAATTGCATTAATTCCCTTTTCAGGTTCAATTCCAGCATGAGAAGATTTCCCAATAATTTTTGTTTTAATAACATTATGCGAAGGAGATTTTATTATAACTCCACCAACATCTCCTGTACTATCTAAAACAAATCCATATTTTACATTTATCTTATCAAAATCTAAGTTTTTTACTCCAAGTAATCCTATTTCTTCTGCAACAGAAATTACAATCTGAATATTACCATGTTCTATTTTATTTTTTTTTATATATTTTACCGCTTCTAAAATAGAAACAATTCCTGCTATATCATCTCCACCTAAAATTGTTTTACCATCAGTTTTAATAAAATCTCCGCTAATAAAAGGTTTCTTATTCTTAACAGGACCTACTGTATCCATATGAGCTGACAACAGTATGCCAGGTACGTTTTTATCTCCTTTAATATTTATAATAATATTTCCAGCATTTCCTCCTATTTTTATACTTGTATCATCTTCATAGATTTCATCTGATACATAGCTGAATTTTTCTTTTACTTTATTTGCAATATTTCTTTCATTTAATGAAAGACTCTCTATCTTAGCAAAATCCAAAAAATCATTTATAACTTCATCTCTGTTAACCATATTATTCCTCCATACCTAAGGAAATCCTGAAAAATAATATCACATTTTCTAAACCTAAAAATCACTAAAATCGGATGATTCATCATTCTAAAATGTAAATTTATTTTTTGGCTATCCCTTACCAATTATATTTTGTTAATTTTCCCTCTGTAAGCAAATTTTCAAAATTAGTTTGCCTTAACGCCTCATATAAAACAATAGCAACTGAATTTGCCAAATTCAGTGATCTTATATTTTGTTTCATAGGAATTCGTATTGAATTTTTTTTATTTTTAACTAATATTTCTTCAGGTATCCCTGCTGTTTCTTTTCCAAATACTATAAATTCATCTCCTCCATAATCAATATCTGAGTATAGATTAGTTGCTTTTGTAGTTGAATAAAAAAATTTTTTTTCTATATTCTTATGAATTAACTCCTCATAGTTATCATAATATTTTATATTAACAGTATCCCAATAATCAAGACCCGCTCTTTTTAAATATTTATTCTCTACTGAAAATCCTAGAGGCTTTATTAAATGTAACTTTGCTCCCACCGCCGCACATGTTCTTACAATATTTCCAGTATTTTGCGGTATCTCAGGTTCAAGTAAAACTATATTCAAATAAATCATCCCAATCTCTAAATAATAATATATTATATCAAATTATCTTAAAATTTTTTATTATGTTTTAAACAAAATCAAAAAATAAACTAGTCAACTTTTTTTGAAAATTCGTTAAACC
>JBDMZA010000424.1:0-11330 GCA_039770155.1 Clostridiales bacterium | reverse complement strand
ATACTATAATTCCTCATTAGGAGAACCTAAAAAATAATACCGAATTCATCTCGAAAATTAGAGTTTATTTTTTTGGATATCCCTTAGAATAATAATACCTTTCAAATTTATCCTAAGAGTATATATAATTTATAATTTACTTCAGGAGAAACTAAAAATAATATCAAATTCTCTTTACCTGAAATTTGACTTAAAGCATACGAATTATAATCAAGAATTAGGATTTATTTTTTGAACTTCAAAAACTCCTTTTATATCATTATCCTCTTTTATAATAACATCATTTAATTTAAATTTTTCTTTAATACTTTTCTTATTTTTCTTTTTCATTCCAACAATTAATGATATATTTTTTTTGTTTGTATTTATTTGTATAGAATCATTTTTTTTAATATTCATATCCTTCAATGATTTAACTAATCTTTCATAAAGTAATTTAGATTCAACTAAATATCTAAATGCTGGATGAAAAGGTCCTGAAATTAAATCTTTTCCCTCACTTATATTTTCTGTTGGTTGTAAGCCTACTCTTATAACATTTATATTATTAGTATTATACAAATCTAATAGTTTAGAAGTAATATCAATCGCACTTTCTAAACTTAAAGGATTATACTCTCCTCTTAAATATAATTTTTCTAAATATGTACCTTTTATTACTAATGTAGGATAAATTCTAACTGTATCAGGATTCATTTTAACTACTTCTTTGGCTGTTTTTAAAGCTTTTTCTTCATTGTCTCCCAAAAGACCTATCATTGTCTGAATACCAAATTTAATATTATATAATTTTATCATTTTTATAGCATTATAAACAGATTTAATATCATGACCTCTTTTTGACAAATTTAGCACTTCATTATCTAAACTTTGAACTCCTAATTCAATTAATTTAATTTTATAATTTTTTAAAAGATCAAGTTTATTATTGTCTATATAATCAGGTCTTGTAGAAATCCTTATACCATCAATCTTTTTTTCCAAAACATATTTATTAACACAATCTAAATATTTTATTTGTTCCTTCTTTTCCAATCCAGTAAAACTACCTCCATAAAAAGCAACATCTACTACCCTTCTATCATTATCAATTAATTCTAAATATTTATTTATTTTGCCTTCTATTTCTTTAACAGTAATTTCATTTATTTCTCCACTTATAGACTTTTGATTACAATATATACAATCAAACAAACATCCTTTATGAGGTATAAATATTGGTATAATAATATTTTTTTTCAATATAGAATCCTCTTTTATCATAAATTATTAATAGCAATTTTGGCAGCATTTTGTTCTGCTTCTTTTTTTGTTTTTCCTTCGCCAACACCAACAACTTTATTTTTAACCTTAACTTGAGATATAAATACCTTGTCATGATCAGGTCCCATCTCATTAATAACCTCATATAAAACTTTGTCATCACACTTTTTCTGTACAATTTCTTGCAATTCTGTTTTATAATCTAATTTAACATTTCCAATAATATACTTACTAATAATATCCTCCATAATTTTTAATACGAAATTCCTTGCATTTTCGTATCCACCATCTAAATATATAGCTCCTATTACAGCTTCAAAACCATCTGCTAATATAGATACTCTACTTCTTCCACCTGTTATTTCTTCTCCTTTTCCTAATAACAAGTATTTACCAAGATTAATTTTATTTGCACATAATAAAAGAGAATTTTCACAAACTACATTAGCTCTTACTCTTGTCATATCTCCTTCTGAAAAATCAGTATGGTTTTTAAATAAATTTTCACTTATTATAGAATTTAAAATTGAATCTCCTAAAAATTCTGTTCTTTCATTACACTCTAATTTATCTAACCTCTTTTCATTAACATAAGAACTGTGAGATAATGCAATAATCAAATGTTTTTTATCTTTAAATCTATAACATATTCTATTTTCAAATTCCTTTATATTTACGCTATGCAATATTTCCACCTCCAATTTATCTAAGTTAATTTAAAAACAGATTATTACTTAAGATACATAATAAGAATGTTAAGATTAGAATATTAAATACTTTAGGCATAATCAAAAATTTCATAAGACAATTTTTTTCTGAAAATATCAATGGTTTAACGAATTTTTAAAAAAAGTTGACTAGTTTATTTTTTGATTCTGCCTTAATTGATTCTTTAAATAAATATTGTTAGTTCTTTCACAATCAAATAAAAATATTTATCCTTAAAGAATTGATTTAAGAGAATGAGAACTAAAAAAATATTATCACATTCTTCTCTTCTTAGAATCACTAAAAATCAGGTTGCATTGGCGAGCAATGGAACGAAGTATTATGACCAGCAAGGTTACATTGCGAACAATTTAACAAAGTGGAATGACTAGCCCCGTGGAATTCATCACTTGAAAATGACAATTTATTTTTTGAATATCACTAAGTTACATCCTTTGATATGTTTGGCGTGTTCGAAATCATCACTTGAACACGCCCTCATATAAAACATTTAAATAATTTATTCTTAAATATTTTTTCATCTATTCAAATTTTTTAAAAGCAAGAGTAGCATTATGCCCACCAAAACCTAAAGAATTTGAAATTGCATATTTAATAACAGCTTCTTTACCTTTATTAACATTATAATTCAAGTCACACTCAGGATCAGCATCTTTATAACCCATTGTTGGAGGTAAAAACCCTTCTTTTAATGCTAAACTTGTTATAATAGATTCAACAGCACCTGCTGCTCCTAATAAATGTCCAGTCATGGATTTAGTTGAACTTATAGATATCTCATTTGCATATTCACCAAAAACAGTTTTAATTGCTGAAGTTTCAAATTTATCATTATATGGAGTAGATGTACCATGCGCATTTATATAGCCTACTTCCTCAGCTTTTATATTTGCATCCTTGATAGCCATTTTCATGCATCTAGCACCACCTTCTCCTTCTGGTGCAGGCTTTGTTACATGATAAGCATCGTTTGTACAACCATAACCTACTACCTCAGAAATAATATCCGCACCTCTTTCTAAAGCATGTTCTAGTTCTTCAAGAATAACAATTCCTGAACCTTCACCCATAACAAATCCATCTCTATTTATGTCAAAAGGTCTAGATGCTGTTTTTGGATCAGGATTTGATGACATTGCTTTCATAGAACAAAATCCACCAAATGCTATAGGTGTTATTGGTGCTTCTGTGCCACCTGATATCATGATATCAGCATCTCCTCTTTGAATAACCTTAAATGCATCTCCAATAGCATTATTAGAAGTTGCGCAAGCAGTTACAACTGATTCACTAAATCCTTTTGCCCCAAATTTTATAGCAATTAATCCTGTAGCCATATTTGAAATCATCATAGGAATAAAGAAAGGACTAATCTTATTTGCTCCTCTGTTCATAAGTACAGAATGTTGTTTTTCTAAAGTTTCTATCCCACCAATTCCAGATCCCACTATAACTCCAAATTTTTCTTTATCAATTAGATCTAAATTTAGTTTTGAATTTTCAATAGCTAATATCGACGCCGCCAAAGCATATTGAGAATACGAATCCATTCTTTTTGCTTCTTTTCTATCAATGTAATCAGTTGCTTTAAAATCATCAATCTGAGCTGCAACTTTAGTTGATAGATCTGTTGTATCAAATTTATCTACAGTTTTAATACCACATTTGCCTTCTTTTATTGAATTCCAAAATGTTTTTTTATCATTACCCAAGGATGAAATCACTCCCACCCCAGTTATCACTACCCTCTTCTTCATGTATTAACCTCCTGACAGAATGGTATTTTTATATTATAAACTAAAAAAGTCCCTTTTTGGGACTTTATTATTAAGAATTGCTTTTAATGTACTCAACAGAATCTCCAACTGTAACTAGCTTTTCTGCTTCACTATCTGGAATTTCAATATCAAATTCCTCTTCAAGAGCCATTATCAATTCAACTATATCTAATGAATCTGCTCCTAAATCGTCAATGAAGGAGGCCTCCATGACTACATCTTCATCCTCAACACCCAATTGCTCAACAATTATTTTTTTTATCTTATCAAACACCACATTTCACCCCCTTCCAAATGGCGACTAATAAAAACCTTATATGTCTAATGTAAATTACACATGAAACATCTCCACCAAAGATAATATTACATAACTAACCCGCCGTCAATATTAATTACTTGACCGGTTATATATTTTGAATCATCAGAAGCTAAAAATCCTATAACACTTGCCACTTCTTCAGGTGTCCCAAACCTATTTAATGGAATATTATTAAGATATGCCCCTTTTGTTTTCTCATCTAAAACTTCAGTCATTTTACTTTGAATAAATCCTGGCGCAACTGCATTACATCTAATTCCTCTTTTTGATAATTCTTTCGCAGTTGATTTAGTAAACCCTATTAAACCGGCTTTAGAAGCAGAATAATTTGCTTGTCCCGCATTTCCCATAACACCTACAACAGATGCAATATTAACAATTACTCCAGATTTCTTTTTTATCATAGTTTTTGACACTAATTTTGTACAAACAAAAGCACCTTTTAGATTAATATCTAGAACACTATCCCAAGCCTCTTCTGACATTAAAAGTAAAGGACCATCTCTTGTTATCCCTGCATTATTTACTAATATGTCAATTTTACCAAACTTTTCGATTGCTGACTTAACCATTTTTTGTACATCATCAAAATTTCTTACATCACCTTTTGTTACAATAGTATTATATCCTTTTTCTTTAAACTCACTCTGTGTTTCGTCAACAGCTTCAGATGACTCTATATCATTTAGTACAATATTTGCACCCATCTCAGCTAATTTAAGAGCAATAGATTTTCCTAGTCCTCTTCCAGAACCTGTTATTAAAGCAGTTTTTCCTTCAAGTTTCATATGAGCCCTCCATTTTATTCTAAATTTTACTAATAGTTTTTTCCATAGATGGAATATCTTCTATATTAAAGCTTCTCATTTTCCTATCAATTTTCCTGTTAAATCCACTTAGAACCTTGCCAGGACCAATTTCTATAAAAGTATCTACTCCAAAATCAATCATTTTTCTAAAACCATCTAACCATAAAACAGAAGAACTAACCTGTTTAATTAAAAGATCTTTAATTTGATTTTTATCCTCTATAAAATCTCCAGTAACATTGGAAACTACTGGAATATTCATATTTTTAAATTCAATGGTTTCAAGTTCTTTAGATAAATTTTCACCCGCTTTTTTTAAAAGACTACAGTGAAAAGGGGCACTAACAGGTAATATCATTGCTCTCTTTGAGCCTTTTTCTTTTGCTTTTTCAACAGCTGCTTCAACAGCTTTTACTTCTCCTGCAATAACTATTTGTCCAGGACAATTAAAATTAGCAGGTTCTACTACTCCTAAACTCTTTGAAATATTGCAGCATTCTATAACATCTTCTTTTTCAAGTCCAATTATTGCAGCCATTGTTCCCACTCCTATTGGAACAGCTTCCTGCATAAATTTTCCTCTTTTTCTAACCAATTTCACAGCTTCCTCAAAACTAATAGTTCCAGCTGCAACATGAGCAGTATATTCTCCCAAGCTTAATCCTGCAACAATATCTGGTTTTATTCCATTTTCCATAATTACATTAAGTATTGCAACACTTGTCGTTAAAATTGAAGGTTGAGTATTTTCTGTAATTTTTAATTTTTCATCATTACTATTAAATATCAAATCTTTTATACTAAAGCCTAATGCATTATCTGCACTATCAAAAATTTTGTTTGCTGTTTCATACTCTTTAGCAAAGTCTTGACCCATTCCTATATATTGAGCTCCTTGACCTGCAAAAATAAAAGCTGTTTTACTCATTCTTATCCTCCAAATCCTTTTTATTCCATTTTATCAATACCGCTGCCCAGGTAAGACCGCCTCCAAAACCTACTAATACAATATTATCACCATTTTTAATTTTATTGGCTTTATAAGTTTCATAAAGGGCAATAGGTATTGTAGCAGCTGAAGTATTACCATACCTACTTAAATTTTCAATAACTCTATCATTTGAAATTTTAAGTCTTTTTGCAGCTCCATCAATTATCCTCTTATTTGCCTGATGCGGAATTATCAAACTTATGTCATCCATACAAAGACCTGCTTGATTCATTACATCTATAGTCGATTGTTCCATAACCTTAACTGCAAACTTGAAAACTTCATTTCCACCCATCCAGATTACTCTTTTATTTTGATGAATTCTCTTTTCCATATCGACTTCATCAAAATGATAGCAAGGTAATGTTAAAAGCTTACCCATACCACCTTCTGCACCAGTTTTAGAAGCTCTAATTCCATATCCATCTTCCACAGCACTCAAAACAGCAGCTCCAGCACCATCACCAAACAAAACACATGTATTTCTATCTTCCCAATCAACTGCTTTCGATAAACCATCACAACCTATAATCAATGCATTCTTATAATATCCTGTTTTTATAAACTGTTCTGCTACTGTCATACTATAAACAAATCCTGTACATGCAGCATTTAAATCAAAAGCTGCTGCTTTTTTTGCATTTAACTTATCCTGAACAATACATGCCATTGAAGGAGTTAAATAATCTGGAGTTATTGTTGCTACAATTATCAAGTCAACATCTTCAGGTAATATATTAGCATCTTCTAGTGCTTTCTTTGCAGCTATATATGCCATATCACTGGAAGGTCTGCCTTTTTCCAAAACTCTTCTCTCAGATATACCTGTTCTTTTTATTATCCACTCATTTGATGTATCAACCATTTTCTCTAAATCTTTATTTGTTAACACATTATCAGGTACAAACATCCCAAGACCTATTATACCAACACTAAATCCATTATCCAATATTCTCTACCTCCAAATACTTAAACTCATCTTTTATTTGATCAATAATTGAACATCTTCCAAACTTTATAGAATTAAATATTGTATTTTTTATCGTTACAGATGTAGAACTCCCATGGCATTTCATCACTTTTCCATTAACACCAAGTAGAGGTACTCCACCATATTCTTCATAATCTAATTTCTTTTTTAACCTTTTAAAACCACCTTTAACAAAATAAGTTGACATCATTGTTAATACATTCGTTTTATAAATTTCTTTAATTTCTCCCATAAAAAAGTCTGCTGCTCCCTCAAGAAGTTTTAAAACAACATTTCCCACAAATCCATCACATACTGCAACATCAACATTTCCATCTAACAAAGGTCTACCTTCAATATTTCCTACAAAATTTAAATTTGATTTAGATAATAAAGAATACGCCTGTTTTACTACATCTGTTCCCTTTTCTTCCTCTTCTCCAATATTAATAAGTCCAATTTTTGGTTTTTTGACATTAAAAACATCTTTTATATATAATGATCCCATTGTTGCAAATTGTAAATAATTTACAGGCCTACACATCGTATTCGAACCTACATCCAATAATAACATAGATCCCTTTTTTGTCGGAATAAAAGTTGTTAAGGCAGGTCTATCTACTCCATCAATACGTTTTAATATTAAAAGTGATCCTGCTAATACAGCTCCTGTATTACCTGCTGATATAAAAACATCACCCTTTTTTTCTTTCAACATATTTAAGCCAACAATCATAGATGACCTTTTTTTATTTTTTACTACTTTTGTTGGTTTATCATCATTACCTACGACTTCATCACAATTAACAATAGTATATCTATTCTCATCAATTTTATAATTTAATAAACAATCTTCTATAGCTTTTTCTTTTCCTAACAAGATTAATTTGAAATCACTAACAATATTAGCGGCTTGTGAGCAACCTTTTATTATTTCTTCCGGTGCATTATCTCCACCCATTGCATCAACTAGAATATTCAAATCTGTCACTCCTATTTAAAAAATATCATATTAATTATACATCTAATACTTTATACCTTTTTTTCTAATCTTTCAATAGAGACTAATATAAACTTACCTCTAAAAACTTCTATCTGTTTTTCTGTAATAGTAACCCAAACAAAGTACTTATTATCTCTTTTTCTCATAACATTAGCTTTTGCAATAAGTTTTGCACCTGCATAAACAGGAATTTTATATTTTATATTTGCCACTCCAACCAGTGCAACATCTGCATCAATAACGGCAATTGCTAAGGATTCTGCATGTGCATAAATGAAATGACCTCGAACTATTCTATTTTTTTCAAAAGCCATATCATCATTTGTTTCTAATATGGATAAGCCTCTTTTTTCCAAGTCAATATCCAATAGTTCTCCAATTATTTCTTTGCTGTGTAATGACTTTACTTTTCTGTAATTAGTTCCTGCAACATTCCTTATTCTTTCTCTATGTTCAGGGATACCTAATTCCAATCTATCTAATCTTATAGTAGGAATACTGACTTTAAAAATTTCTGCTAACTCCTCATCTGTCAAAAACGGATCTTCCTTTATTTTTTTTATTAAAATTAATTGTCTCTGCTTTTTAACAATGGAAGATCTACTCATTCATAATACACCTTCTTTAAAAATTATCATTTTAGTACCTGCTATTAATTTCTGCTGCTAAGAGTATATTATAAAATAAATTTTATTGCAAGTTTTTTCTCTAAATAATGGATGTCCAAAAACGAATTTTCCATCTCGAGTAATAACTCATATTAGGCATACTCAAAAAAATAGACTAGTCAACTTTTTTCAAAAATCCTTTGAACCATCGAAATTTTTGATAATAAAGAATCATTTTTAATTTTCGCTTATTACTTTTCCATTTTTTAAAATATAATCAACGCCAGAATATGCAGTTATTACCACAGCAATAAACATTACATATGTATCAATTGGAAAATCAGTAATATAAGTAAAAGGAAAGTTTTCTAATAGTGCTAATGATATTGCTATTGTTTGTGAAACCATTTTTACTTTTCCAAGTTTACTAGCTGAAATTACAATTCCCTCTCCTGCTGCAATCAATCTCAATCCTGTTACAATAAACTCTCTCCCTATTATTACCATAGCAGACCAACCTGATATTGTGTTATTACTAACTAGAGCTATTAATGCTGCTGTTACAAGAAGTTTGTCAGCTATAGGATCAAGAAATTTACCTAATTTTGTCACTTGCTTTGTTTTTCTTGCAATATAACCATCTACACCATCTGTACTTGAAGCAATAATAAAAATAATTGCTGCAAAATAACTACCATAATTATTAATAAAATTATTAAATGACTTCATCTCGGAAGTTAAAGAATTTAATAAATCCGCATTTACTACCCATTCAGGAATTGGAATTATAAAAACCATAAAAAAAGGTACTAATAAAATTCTAGATAAAGTTAACTTATTTGGTAAATTCATTTTTCAACCTCTCCTATTAAATCATAATCATTGTTATCCAGTATTTTCACTTGAACATATTCATTAAATTTTAATTCTCTTTCACTTGTGAAGTAAACTAATCCATCAATATCGGGAGTTTCTCCATAGCTTCTGCCAAAATAAAATATACCGTCATCTGCAACCCCTTCAACTACACAAGTTAAAACTTTACTTAAATTATTTTTCATTAGTTCTTTTGAAATGGAATTTTGAATTTCCATTAATTCTATGTATCTCTTCTCTTTTGTCTCATCATTTATTTTGTCACTATATTCGTAAGATTTAGAACCATTTTCATCTGAATACTTAAAAACTCCTAATCTATCAAATTTATATTTCTTTATAAATTCACATAATTCTCTATGAGATTTATTATTTTCTCCAGGAAAACCTGTTATTATAGATGTTCTAAGTACTACATTAGGAATTTTACTTCTGAGGGTTATAAGAATTTTCTCTAAGTCTTTTTTATTGCTTTTTCTATTCATTCCAGTTAAAATTTTATCATTTACATGTTGAATCGGTATATCTATATAGTTTACTAATTTATCATTATTGCTAATTTCTTCTATTAATTTATCATCAATATCATCAGGATAACAATAAAGAAGTCTTATTCTTTCCAATTTTTCAATTTTTGATAATTCCTTAATTAATTCAACAAGCCTCTTCTCATTATACAAATCTATACCATATCTTGTTAAATCTTGTGCAATTAGAATTAACTCATAAATACCATTCTTTACTATTAATTTTGACTCATCTAATATATCTTGAAAATTTCTACTCTGATATCTACCTCTTATAGAAGGAATAACACAATACGAACAATTGTTATCACATCCATCAGCTATTTTAATATATGCATAACTTTTAGACTTATCAATATATCTTTCATTAGTCCCAAAATAAACTTTTTTATCATCTCTAAAAAATGTTTTTTTATTATCTTTTAGTGCATATATAATTTTTTCATAATCTCCAACACCCAATAGTACATCTACCTCAGGAATTTCTTTTAAAACTTCTTCTCTAAATCTTTCCGATAAACAACCCCAAACAATTAGCTTTTTACACCTTTTCTTTTTATACTCTGATAATTCAAGTATTTTATTAATAGATTCTAAAATAGATTCTTCGATAAAACCACAAGTATTTATAATAATAGCATCAGCTAAATTTAAATCATTAGTCAATTTATAATCATTATTATATAAAATTCCTATCATATTTTCTGAGTCAACTAAATTCTTGGGACAACCAAGTGATACAAATCCAATATTGTAAATCAAAAGTAAATAACCTTCTTCCTTTTGGAAAATCTAAAAATACTCTCAAATTATTCTCATAATAAAATCAATTTAATATTAATTTCTATTTTTTTATTATCTATTACTTGAGAATGCTGATTTATTTTTTGATATTCCTTCATATTTAGGAGAACCTAAAAAATAATACCAAATTCTTTTCGTCTGAAATTCGCTTAAATCGTGGGAATTCACACTCGAGAATTGGAGTTTATTTTTTGGATATCCCTTATTGTCTTAAATCTTTATCAGGTAGCAATTCCTCAGCTTCTAAAATTAACTCATCAATTTCAGTTTTCAATTTTTTAATCTCTGATTCTAGATCTTCAGGTTTCACTCCATATTCATCCATTTTTTTCAATAAATCATCTTTTTCTTTTACTAAGTGTTCTAATCTTGCTTCTGCTTTATATCTTATAGTTTTTGCCTTTTCAATATTTTCTTTAATCTTTTTTATTTTATTGTCATAAGTATCATTCAATTATTACACCTCCAAATTTTTATTAACTATTTCATCAATTTTTTTATTGTCAATGTCACTAAAACAAATAGGGCATTTCTTGAATTTATTTAAAGTTTTTCTATATTCATCTATGTTAACTTCAATATTTTTATTATTATTACTTAAAAATTTTTTCCCCTCAACTAACGAATTATTTATATATAAATAATTTTCATTT
>JBDMZA010000423.1:0-9029 GCA_039770155.1 Clostridiales bacterium | reverse complement strand
GGTGCAACTTGCACTTTTATCGGTCAAAAAGGTACAAGTACTTCTATAAATATAGAAATCGAAGCTGCTGGACTTTATGAATTAATTGTTCGATATGTACAGCCATATGATAAAACTAAAAAAGTACAATATCTTAATGTAAATGATACTAATCAAGGAGAAGTAAGTTTTCCCTATACTCTAGAATGGAAAGAAATGTCTTCAGGTATAGTAAAACTTAATGAAGGAAATAATAATATAGAATTTGAGAGCTATTGGGGCTATACTTTCTTTGATTATGTAATTGTTAAACCTGCAGATGAAAGTATTACAAATCTTAGTGTGGATAAAACATTAGTAAACCCAAATTCTACTGAAGAAACAAAATCTCTCATTAGTTATCTTGCCGATGTTTATGGCAAAAATATACTTTCAGGACAGCAGGAACTTTGTGGTGCTCATAACTATGAGGGCTCAGAAGCTGAATTTACATATATACAAGAAAATACAGGAGAGTTGCCTGCAGTAAGAGGTTTTGATTTTATGAATTACAGAGGAAATGATTTGGTATGGGACGATTACTGTGCCGAACGTGTAATTGAGTGGTACGATGAAAAAGGTGGTATACCAACGGTATGTTGGCATTGGTTTTCTCCAGGTGATATTGGCAAAAGTGGAGACTCTAGTTTTTATACAGAAAACACAAGTTTTAGTATATCAAAAGCTTTAACATCAGGAACCAAAGAAAACATTGCACTTTTAAATGATATTGATTTTATGGCAGAAAAATTCAAACAAGTTCAGGCTGCTGGTGTACCTGTACTATTTAGACCCCTTCATGAAGCAGAAGGTGCTTGGTTCTGGTGGGGTGCTGAAGGACCTGAACCTTGTGTTGAACTTTATAGACTAATTTATGATAAATTTACAAATGAACATGGCTTGAATAATATTATATGGGTTTGGACTTCTTATGATTATGAAACATCTCCTCAATGGTATCCTGGTGATGATGTTGTTGACATTATCGGTTATGATAAGTATAATGCCAAAGATGGTCTTCCTAATGGCAGTGCCATTTCTTCTACATTTTACAATTTAGTAAAATTTAATAATGGTACGAAAATGGTTGCAATGAGCGAAAATGATACTATTCCACAAGTTTCAAGCTTAATAGATGAAATGGCTGGTTGGCTTTATTTTTGTCCATGGTACGGTTGGTGGTTAACCTCAGAACAAAATAATCCTGTAGATTGGTTAATTGAAATTTATCAAAGTGATTATTGTATAACTTTGGATGAACTTCCAAATTTAAAAACCTATTCTACATCAGATTTCACATCAACACCAACATCTACAAATTCAACTGAAACGACATCTGCAACTACAACACCTACACTAACACCTTCTCCAACTGATGATAAAACAACATCCCCCACTACAGTAACAATAGAGCCAACAATTACTGGAGATGATACTGATGAAGATTATACTATTAATTATTCATCAGATAACTGGTCAAATGGTGCAACTGTAACTGTAGAAATAATAAACAATACATCAGTTGATAAAATAGGATGGAGTCTAAATTGGACTTTCCCAAGCAATCAACAGATAACAAATTTATGGAGTGGAAAATACACTCAAGATGGTTCAGATATTACAGTTACCAATGAAGAATGGAATGATACTATTTTAGCAAATAGTTCAATTAGTTTTGGTTTTAATATGTCCTTTGCTGGTGAAAATATAGAACCTACAGATTTCAATATAGAATAAAAATCAAGAAGAACCTAAAAAATTACCTTATGAAATTTTTGATGATACTTTATTAAGTTTACAACAAATATTTACACTATAATTAATGCGATTTTTACAGTATTTTGGATATAATATTGATGATATAATAAAATTAAATTTTATATAAGGAGAACCTAAAAAATAATACCAAATTCTTTTCGTCTGAAGTTCGCTTAAATCATACGAATTCATACTCGAGAATTAGAGTTTATTTTTTGGATATCCCTAAGGATCGTCTGAAAAACAATACTTAATTTATAGTAAATAATACTATAAAACCCAATAAATACAAGAGGAGAATAATTGTATGTTAAAAGTTAAGTTGTTTAAGTTTTTTATACCTGTGATAATTATTTTATCTGTATTCATGATTTTTTCTTTAAGTTCTACATTATTTGCAGCTAATGTCACATCCGATTTCAATCAATTAAATTCCACAAAACTTGTTTCTGAAATGGGTGCTGCATGGAACTTGGGGAATCAACTTGAAGCAGTTAATAATGGTACACCTAGTGAAACAGCTTGGGGCAATCCAACTATTTCAAAAGCTCTCATAACAAAAGTAAAGGAATCAGGTTTTAATACAATTCGTATTCCTGTTTCATATTTTAATAAAATTGGAAGTGCACCTGATTATACCATTGATTCTAATTGGCTAAACAGAATTCAAGAAGTTGTAGATTATGCTTATAGCCAAGACATATATGTAATTATTAATGTTCATGGTGATGCATATAATACAATCACAGATTCATGGCTATTAGTTAATTCAAGTGATCAAACAACAATAAAAGCTAAATATCAAAAACTCTGGGAACAAATCGCAAATAAATTTGGTGATTATGATGAACACTTAATATTTGAATCAATGAATGAAGTCTTTGATGGTACTTGGAGTACACCTAATAGCACATATTATGCTAACTTAAATGATTATAATCAAATTTTTGTTGATACAGTAAGACAAACAACTGGTAACAATAGTGCAAGATGGCTACTGGTTCCAGGTTGGAATACTAACATTGGTTATACAGCAGATGACTATGGATTTCAAATTCCTAAAGATACAAACAGATCCTCAACAATTCCAAGTTCTGAAAAAAGAATAGCTATATCTGTTCATTACTATGATCCTTGGGATTTCTGTGGAGAAGAATCTGGTACAATAACACAATGGGGTCCAAGTGCTACTGATTCTTCAAAAACATCAACCTGGGGGCAAGAGGATTTTATGGAATCACAATTCCAAAAAATGTATAATACATTTGTAGCTAAAGGATATCCATTTATAGTTGGAGAATATGGTTCAATAGACAAAACAAGTGCTGATTCAACCAATAATACTTATCGTGAAATATACGCAAAAACCTTATGCTCTACTGCAAAAAAATATGGTGGTGTGCCAGTTTATTGGGATAATGGATATAACGGAACATATGGATTTGGATTATTTAATAGAAGCAACTATACAGTAACACAACAGGGCATCATAGATGCTATAATGAGTGGTGTAGGTACAACAACCACTACATCTACTTCTACTTCTACACAAGCTACCACACCTACTACTACATCTACTGTAACATCTACTTCAACTCCTGTAACAACTGGAAATTATTTGATATCATATGATATTAAAAATGATTGGGGTAGTGGTGCTACAGTAAATTTGACAATTAAAAATAGTACTTCTTCTGATATTAATGGATGGACACTAGAATTCTCATTTCCTGGGGATCAAAGCATTGCAAATCTTTGGAATGCAAGCCTATCACAAAGCGGAAGAGCTGTATCAATTAGTGATGCAGGTTGGAATGGCACTATCTCTAAAAACGGTGGTACTGTATCATTTGGATTCAATCTTTCATATACTGGATCAAATGATGAACCTACAAACTTTACTTTAAATGGAGAAGAATGTGAAATTCAATAGGAAAGTTTAAATATAAATGTTTTTATAAGGCGTAATCAAAATTTCATAAGACAATTTTTTTCTGAAAATATCGATGGTTTAACGAATTTTCAAAAAAAGTTGACTAATTTATTTTTTGATTTTGCCTAAACAAAAGGAGACTTAATTTTAAGCCTCCTTTTGTGCATAATCAAAAAGTTGACACTGTTCTCTAGTTTAGTTTTTGATTATATTTAAAATGCATTAAACTCCTTTAGCAATCTATAAATAACTGTGGCTGCTTGTGCTCTTTTCGAATCTGCTTTAGGAACATATTTTAAATTTTCCATACCTTTAATCAAGCCAAGTTTATATGCAGCTTTAACAGAACTAATTGCCCAGTCAGATATTTCATTACTATCAACGAACTCAGTTTTCTCTTCCTGAATTTCTTCATTATTTACATACTTGTAAGCATTCACTATCATAACAGCCATTTGTTCTCTAGTTATTTTGCCTTCTGGATCAAATTTAAAGTTGCCAACTCCAGATACTATCCCTGAAATTTCAGCAGACTCAACATATGGTCTAAACCAATCATCTTTTTTTACATCACCAAATTTATTACCATATCCATATGTTTTCAAGTTTAATGCTTTTACCAATAAAGTTACAAATTGAGCTCTATTTATTGTTAATTCAGGCATAAAATTATTTTCGTCCATACCATTTATAATATTTCTAGCTGATAATACTTCTATATACTCATTTGCCCAATAATCATTTTGAATATCCTTAAACTTTTTATTATAATCAAAAACTGCAAATTTTGTTAAGTGATCAACGTAACTGTATATTTCTTTCTTATCATAATCATACTTCCCTCCAATAATTGTCCACTCATTCTTAGCTTCCTCAAAATAATATAAGCAGTACTTTTCAACATTTTCATTATCTAAAACATCAACCTTTGAAGATATCTTGATTCTATTATCGAAACTATCAAGGCTTTCTCCATTTTTCCCTTTTATCTCAACACTAATTATATTTCCTTTTAATGTTCTATCCTTCATACTATCCTTACCTTTTATTAAGTTTTGAACAACTGAATTATCTAATTTGTTTAAAATTACTTTGAATTCATTATTTTTAAAACTTTTAATTAATTCAAAAGGTAATGTAACTCCACCAAAACTCGAGTTAAGATTTATACCAGCTTTTTTATTTATTAATTTGTCTATTATATCTTCTTTAAAGTCAATTTCTTTATTTTCAGCCGATTCTGGTATTTCTACTAATAATTGAGTTTCTTTATTATTAATAGTTATACTATCTAAAACTTCATTTAAATTTTCCTTACTAAACTCAAAATTTTCACCATCACTTTTAAGTATTGAATTATTTGTTTGTATTACTTGAATATCTCTATTAGCAAAATCCTCAATATCTTTTTCATCTGAATCAATTATTATCAAATCATCTGATATCACATTTTTATCTAGAACAGATACTTTTAATCTATAAACACCTTCACTGATATCATTTGGTATACTTATTTTCAAAGTTTGATTAGTTGAACCTATTATACTAGCCTTTTTTAAGTTATTTGACATATCAACATATTCAACACTTGGATTTGGTATAAGATTTTGACCATTTATAATAATAAATCCTTTGATATTGCCCTCTTTCAAAATAGCATTTGTTATATCAATACTTGATACAACTGGATTTGAAGAACCAGCAACCATAATTTCCATACTCTCTGTAGATATTACATTTTTTCTATTTACAATTCCCTGTATAAAATACTTACCTGCTCCTAATCCTTTTGGAATTGTAAAAGAAACTTTATTATTATTTGTAGTCAAATAATCTGAAATCGACGAAACAACTTCATTGTTTTCATTAAGAATTTTATAAAAAACTTCTTCACTTTCATCCCAAAGATTTTCTCCAACAACTGTTAAATCACCTGAAATAGCACCATATATTAAACTTACATTAGATGAATAAGTTATATCTTCAATTATTGGTTTTTTACCTTGTATTGTAAAATAATCATCACTAATTACTGATTTATTTTTCGATGTTAGTTTAACTTTATAAACACCTTGCCCCAATTCTAATGGAATTTCAAACTTTACATAAGTATAATTTGAATCTACAGGAATTATATTATTTATTACAATATCTCCCGACAAATTATCAATTATACTTATACTATTGTCACTCTTATTAGTAGAAAAATTACTTCCAGCAATTATAATTAAACCATCTAAAGCACCTTCAATTAAATTTGCTTCTTCTGTTATAATATTTGATATTACAGGCTCTGCTATAGACTCACTTTCTGATTCATCTTCCTCTTCATTTAATGCCTTTATTATAAATTTTAAATTTTTTGTTGTTGTATAATTTTGATTATTTATATATGAATATAATGTAACTTTTATATAATATTCACCAACCTCAAGGTATCCAGGAATAGACATCCTGATATTAGTGTTCCCATTGTTTAAACCATACATATTCGAAGTAATTTTAGGAGTAAGAGACATACCACTTTTAGTTACAATTTCAGCATTCACATGAGAATTAGCAGTCTCATATAGGGTATTTATATTTATTGATAAAAAAACAGAGCGTCCTTGATAAACTGAATCTACTGAAAGTGTTGCATCTTTTATGCTAGGATTTCCATTTGCATATAAATATAAATTATTACAGAGTATAATTACTATAACAATCATACATAGTATCTTTTTTTTCAATTTTATCCACTCCAATTCTTTCTATAATTTAAATTAACACCCATTTCAATTAAATTGAAATGGGTATTAATTTTAATGTTTCTATAGGTTAAATTCCACTTACACTATAATTCACCTAATTTATCAAGTAATTTATAGACCACAGTAGCAGCATGTACTCTTTGTGATGAACCAAAAGGATCAAATTTTATCTCACCATTATCTGGCATTCCATTTATTATTTCTAATCCATAAGCAGCTTTAATATAGTCTTTTGACCAATTTGAAGAACTATCAAAATCATTAAATTCAATATCTATATCCAATAGTTCATCAATTGTTTCACCTGTTTTATACATATATGCTTCAACAATCATTTTTGCCATTTGCTCTCTTGTGATTACTGCATGTGGATCAAAATAATTACCATCAACACCATTTACAATATTTACTCTTTCAACAGCTTCAACATATTGCATAAACCAAGCATCCTTTTCTGAGTCAGTAACATCTTTAAATTTTGCTGAATACTTGTTTAAGTCCAAATCTAAAGCTTTTGCAATAAGGACTGCAAACTGAGCTCTTGTAAGAATTCCTGTTGGTTCAAACATATCATCTTTCATACCTTTAATAATATGTCTTGATGTTAATACTTCAACATACTCTTTGCCCCAGTAATCTTGTGATATATCGTTAAATTCTTTATTGTATTCCATAATAGTAAATTTAGTAAAATGGTCTATTGATGTTTCCATTTTTCCTGTTTCACTATTATATCTACCACCTGCATATATCCATTCTCCAGACTCTTCATTTAGATAGTATATTCCAAGTTTTTTAACATTTTTAATTTCAACTTCTTTATCATCAATTTTTATTCCTATAGTAACTGCTTTTTTGAATTTATCAATAGATGTTTTAGTATCACCACTTACTGAATTCATAGTAAAATCAATAATTGGTCCTGTGAATTTTATATTGCTATCACTTTTTTCATTTAATTGTGCTTTAATACCTTCTATTTCTGAGTCATTTAATTTCTTTAAATTAACTTCGACTTCCTGACCTTCAAATTCATTAAGAATTTCAATAGGAATGTTCAATTCAGTCTCAGCTGATTTTATTTTAACTTTATCTACCTTGTCTTTTATATTCTTCAAAACTCCTTTTGTTAATTTTATTTCCTGTGAACCAGTTTCAGCTTCTGGAATTTCAAGTTCTAACTCAACATTTTCTTCTTTATTTTGTTTTTCTGTTATATTACTTATTACATCTTCAATCATTTTTTCGCTTATCTCAATACTTGTTTTATCTTCAGCTAAATTTACAGTTGATTCAATTTCCCTTAAATCAACTTCAACTGTAGTTCTTTTTTCTTTCTCTTCTTTTTTCTCTTCTTTTTTCTCTTCTTCTTTCTCTTCTTCTTTCTCTTCTTCTTTCTCTTCTTCTTCTTTTTCTTCTTCCTTATCTTCTTTTTTCTCCTCTTCTTTTTCTTCTTCTTTTTCTTCATTTGTAGTTGTTGTAGTTCCTGTTGTTGGTGTAGTTGGTGTAGTTGGTGTACTAGCATTTGTAAATGTTAATGTAGTTGTTAGTATTTCACTTGGATTATTATATGAATCATATGATATCGCTTTTAATACCCATACTTCTCCACTATTACCTGCTACTTCTATTGATCCACTGGAGTATTGAGTTCCATTTGTATTAGATGGAGTAGATATAGAATCTGATAAAGCCAATGTATAATATGTATTTGCGGCTTCTGTAGCATCAGGTGTAAGTGTAATTTGTTGGGTTGATGTATAAGTTCCTGTACTCACATTTGAAGTTGGTACTGATGGACCCTCAATATCAAATGTATAAGTTGTTGTATATACATTTTCTATATTACCTAATGAATCCTCAGAAGCAGTTTTCAATGTTATAACCTGTCCATGAACTAAATCTCCTTCTGGAATTGTTACTGCTTCTGTATATTCTACTCTGTTGCCATTTGCATCAGTGGGATCTGAACTTTCGCCAATAGTATAATATGTTTTAACTGCTCCACTATTTGTATCTGGAGTGATTGTTATTACTTGCTTACTATTATACGTGCCTCCACCAATATTCACGCTTGGTACTGCTGGTGCTGTTAAATCAAAAACATAAGTTTTTAAAAGTTCTAGACTTCTACCATCATCATCATATGAAGCTGCTCTTAGTTCAACTGTAGTTCCATCGCTTGCAGTAATACTTATACCATTGTTAGAATTGTAAAGTTGACTTGTTCCTGTTCCTGCATTTGTTGGGGTGGTACCATCAGTAGTATAATATGTTCCTCCTGTTGCTGATACATCTTCTGTAAGTGTAATATTAATATCTTCCTTATATGAACCGCTATCTTTTGTAGTAGTAGGTGCTGTTGGTGGGTTACTATTTAAATAATAAGTTTCACTTAGTATTTCACTTTTATTATTATATACATCATATGACACTACCTTTAATGTCACTGAACCATCTTCTTCTGGAGCTATATTTATTGGTGTCCCATCATATAATTTATTTGTATCTGAAACTACATTTGTAGGTATATCACCATTTAATGTATAATAAGTTTTATCTGCATC
>JBDMZA010000422.1:0-6927 GCA_039770155.1 Clostridiales bacterium | reverse complement strand
GTATATTTACATATTGTATTATATATAGTGCATATACATAATAATTATTTGTTTGCAAACAAATTTTTACTTATGAGTCATACATATAAACAAAACTAAATATTATGTATTGTAAATATTTCGGCAAAATTATTATTAAAGTGAAAAAAAAAGATATTGAAGGGAGTATAATTTCAATAAAATTGTAATATTATAAAATTGACAATTTTATTAAATGAATGTAAAATTGTATCCGCTACATAAGATTTACAAATGTATTTATATTTATTACTTAGATTACTAAATATAAATATAAGTCATTTATAAATCAAATATTTTAAAAAAAATACAATAATATGACGGAGGAATTTTACATGACAGTTAAAGATATGTTTTCATTGGATTTACAACACAAAAGAGTAGGCAGACATAAGAGATCAAGACATGGTTTTTCATCTTCTGGAAATAGTTCATCAAATTCATCATCGGGAAATTCATCAAATAGTAGTAGTAGTAATAATAGCAGCAGTAATAACAGTAGTAGTAGTAGTAGTAATAATAGTAGTAGCAATAGTAGCAGTAGTAATAGTAGCAATAGTAGTAGTAATAGTAGCAGTAGTAGCAGCTATTAATAAATATTATATTTTTAGTTATTCAAAGATTTAAATAGTTTGGTTCTCTTAATAAAAAGAGAGCCAAACTATTTTTAGAAAATGAGGCAGAATCAAAAAATTGTCTTATGAAATTTTTTTTTCTGCTTAAATTACATTCTTCATTAGGGATAGTCAAAAAATAAATCTATATTTTGAAATAATGAATTACACGGTGCTGGTCATTTCAATTCGTTTTATTGCTCACTATTGTAACCTAATATTGGTAATTCTTAAACTTTGAAAATGTGATATTATTTTTTAGGTTTTCTCAAATGAAAAATATAATTTGAAATTTTTAAAAATATTATTTGTTTTAAGGGAGAAATTCAATGAAAGCATCAAACACATTATATAAACCCATGGATTTTTTTATGTTAAGAAGACCTGTGTTACCAATAGAGTTTTTTGAAAAAATTACTTTTAGTGATTATAATGAAAAAGAATTAGACAATGATTTTTATGAAGAAATTATCGATCTTTTCATAAATCATATTATAAGAGAATCTTTTACTATAGCCAGTACATCTCTTTTAAAAGCTTTAGATAAAATTAAAAATGAGAAGGATTCAAAGAAAAAAGAACAAATAATTATAAATTCCATTAAATATTTAATTAGGATGTCGACAAGACCAACCCCATTTGGTTTATTTGCGGGAATATCAGTTGGTAGAATTTCTGGTGAAACTGATATTCAATTAACAGAAATTAAGTATGGTAAAAAGTTTACAAGACCGGATATGGAATGGCTTTTAAGTGTTATCCATAAAATAGAAAAAGATATAAAATATGTTGAAAATTTGAAGGTTAAAACAAATACAATAGTAGATTTTTCAGGAGAGAGAGCATATCTTTCATATAAAACCAGATATGGAGATGATAAAGCAACTGAAATGACCAGTGTATCCGTAAGATTTACAGAAGCTGTGAATTATGTATTTGAAGTAGCAGATGAACCTATATTATATAAAGATATACTAAATATGTTATATGAAAAATATCCAAAGGATGATAAAAAGAAGATTCAAGAATTCTTATGGCAACTTTTTAGGACTGAGTTTTTAATAAGTGAATTAAAACCTCCATTGATGATAAAGTCACCCTTTGATTATTTTTTAAATAAAATAAATAATAAATTATTTTTAAAAGATAAAAAAGAAGATTTAATTAAAATTCAAGAATTAATAAAAGATTATGATAATACGAAAATTGGCAATGGAACAGATATTTATTTTGATATTAAAGAAAAAATGAAAAATATACATGAATCAGAAAATTATTTACAGACTGACTTTGTTTTAAATACAAAAGAATGTAAACTAAAAAAAGATATTGTAGAAGAAATAGCAAAAACAGCTGAATGTCTATGGAGGTTATCACCAGAATATATAACCAGACCTGAATTAGTAGATTTTAGAAATGATTTTATAGAAAAATATGGAATTTATAGAGAGATTCCGATTTTAGAATTACTTGATCCTGATAGGGGATTAGGTTCACCAGCAGGTTATGCTTTCCCAGAAAGTAGAAGAAGGGTTAATTTTAATATACCAAATGCTGTAACAAATGTAGAGAGATATATACAAGAAGAAATAATAAAAAACAAATTTAATAAGGATAATTATATAATAGAAATAACTGATGAAATTATAAGTAAAATTGAGCCTATAAGAGCAGATTATGCTACAGCTCCTGTATCAATGGAATTATTTTTTTCTATTAATGCTAATTCTAAGGAAGAATTAGATAATGGAAATTATGAATTAATATTAGGACCCAATAATGGATCTAATGGTGCAGGGAAAACCTTCGGGAGATTTTATCATTACATTGATGATGAGCATAAAGAGAAAATTACAAAAGTTAATGAATACGAGAAAAATTTTTATGAGGAGGCAGTTTTAGCAGAACTCGTTTATATGCCTGAGTCGGGAAGGTCTGCTAATATATGTATTTCTCATAATTATAGGGATTATGAAATTGTGATAAGTACAAATTCTTCGAAAAAATCACAAGAAACATTAGATCTATCAGATTTACTTATTGGTACTACTTATAACAGTTTTTACATAAAATCAAAATCACTTGGTAAAAGAGTTATTATAACAACAGGTCATATGCTTAATTTAGTTGGAGTACCAAATGTATATAGATTTCTAAGAGAAATTACATTAGATGGTGTAAGAAGTTGGTCTCAATTATTAAGAGGATCAGTAGCCGATATGCCATTTGTCCCTTCTATTAAATATAAAAAAACTTTATTATCTCCTGCTATGTGGAATTTGTCTTGGGATATTTTGAAATTAGATAGTAATAAGGTGAAAAACAATGTAAATAAATTTATAAAAGCAGTAGAAAGATGGAGAAAAGAATGGAGAGTTCCGAGGTATGTATACTTAACGGAAAATGATAATAGAATACTCCTAGATTTAGAAAGTAAATTACATTTAAAAGTTTTATTTTCAGAAACACCTAAATTAGAAAGATATAGTGCTTTATCTCTTTTAGAAGCCAAAATTAGTAAGTGGGCAAAAGGTGATGAGGGATTTTTTAATTTAGAATTTGTAGTTCCATTTATAAAAAATAAAAATTCAAATTTATATAGAGAAAATATGGAAAGTGATGAACAAAATTCAACTCAACTAAATATAAATGAAAGAATAAATTTGAATAGATTTAGTGATTATGCAAATAATGTTAGATTGAAACATCCGGGAAGTGAATGGTTATTTTTAAAACTTTATGGTAATAGTAAAAGAGAAGATGAGTTTATAGGAAATTCTTTAAGAGTTATTAATAAAGATATTATAGATAATAATTACGCAGAAAAATTCTTTTTTATGAGATATGTTGATCCTGAACCTCATATAAGAGTCAGATTTAGAGGTAAATCAGAAATTTTAATTTCAAAATTATTACCTGAATTTTATAATAAATCATTAAAGTTAATTGAGGAAGGTTTTTTATCTAAGTTTGTTATAGATACTTATGATAGAGAGGTTGAAAGATATGGAGGACCTGATTTAATCGATTATGCTGAAGATATTTTTTATAAAGATAGTATAATAGTTGAAGAATTTTTATATTTGCTGAATAATAAAGAACTGAGTTTTGATATGGAAAAACTTGCAGTGGTAAGTATCATAGATTATCTTGAATCGTTTGGATTGAGTTTTGAAGAACAAATGAATTTTTTGGATAAATTAACAAATAGAAAGGAATATTTAGATGATTTTAGAGAATCACGAAAAATTTATATGAAAATTGCAAATACTGATGATGATTGGGATGGACTAAATAATTATAGAGATGGAAAAATTGTTAAAATTATTCTTTCTAAAAGACATATCATTATTAAAAGATTTATTCAAAAGTTTGCTATGCTTAAAATTAAAAAAGGATTGTATAATGAAAAGGATGATATTATGGCAAGTATTATTCATCTTCACTGTAACAGATTAATAGGAATAGACAGAATATATGAAAGAAAACTTATGACATTGGCAAGACATACTTTATATAATTTAAGATATTTAAAAAAGAAATCTTTAGCGAAATAAAAAATATTTAAGGGATATTAAGAAAATAATTGTTATTCTAAGGAGGATATTATTGAGTTCAAATAATAATAATAATTTAGATAAGAATATGAGCTTACAAGGAGTAAAAGAAACCATAAAATGTTGGCCAAGAATTTTTAAAATTTTATGGGAAATTGATAGAGCCAAAGTTTTGGTAATAACTTTTACGACAATAATTCTGGGTGCTCTTCCAGCAATTATACTTGTGATTACTCAAAATCTTGTAAATAGTGTGATATATAATGAAAATGGTAATTTTTCAATAATCATAGGTAATTTTGTTATTTTAGTTTTACTATCGGTTACAACAGAAACTGTAACTGCGATACAAAATTATTCTCAGGGGATTTTTCAAACAAAATTGGGATATAAGTTAAATATAAAACTAATGAAAAAAGCTATATGTCTTTCGTTGACAGATTTTGAAAATTCAGACATTTATGATAAATTCCAAAGAGCACAAAATGAAGTAGGATATAGACCATATCAGATATATAGTTCTATTTTATCTGTGTTGGGAAGTAGTATAACATTAATATCTGCTTCAATTATTTTGATTTTGTGGAAATGGTGGATTGTATTAGCATTGCTTATAGTACCTGTTATATCAACAATTTATTCTGTTAAGATAGGTAAACGAGAATATATTATACAATGGAAAAGAGCACCTCGTTTTAGAAAAGCTTGGTATTATGTATATTTGGTTTCAAGAGATATTAATTATAAGGAAGTAAAACTTTATGGAACTGGTAAGTATCTGTTAAATAAGTATAGCAAAATTTTTGACAGATATTTAAAGACTGATAAAAAAATACTAAAAATAAGAAATATAATAACTTTTGTTTTTAATTTATTGATGAATGTTATGGGAGATGCTATAACTCTTCTTATATTATATTCAGCTTTTATTAGGGAAATAGCTTTTGGAAACCTATTAAGTTATATTAGAGCTGTTTCAATGACTGAAAGTAATTTTCAGGGGATTTTAAGTACTGTGTTTTCGATGTATCAAGATACATTGTATATACAACAATTATTTGAATTTTTAGATTTAGATGAATCTGAACCTATAGAGTATAATGAAGATGAGATAAAAGACAAAAAGACATTAGAAACAATTGAAAAGATTGAGTTTAGAAATGTGTCCTTTAAATATCCAAATTCAAAAGAATATGCATTAAGATATATAAACTTTATTTTAGAAAAGGGAGACATAATTGCAGTAGTAGGAGAAAATGGTTCGGGAAAAACAACAATGGTTAAATTATTAACAAGACTTTATGAAGTAGATGATGGCGAAATTTTGATAAATAATATAAATATTAATGATTATAACTTAGAGTCCCTTAGAAAAACTTTTGGTATTGTTTTTCAGGATTTTGTTAAATATGAATTGAAAGTTCGACATAATATAGGATTTGGTGATATTGATAATATAGAAGATGATAACAGCTTAATGGAAAGTGCCAGCAAAGCTGGAGTAAGTAATTTAATAGATAAAATGCCTTATAAATTGGAAACTCAATTAGGATTATGGTTTTCCCAAGGACAACAGTTATCTGGAGGTCAATGGCAAAAAATTGCTATAGCTAGAGCATTTTTTAGAAAAGCAAGTGTTTATATTCTTGATGAACCAAGTTCATCATTAGATCCTATAGCTGAAAAAGAAATATTTGAACAATTTTTTAATGCAGTAGAAAATAAAATAGGAATATTTACATCTCATAGATTTTCTACAGTTAAATTTGCAAAAACAATTCTTGTTTTTGATGGTGGTTATGTTATAGAAGAAGGAACTCATGATGAACTTATAGAATTTGGAGGACATTATAAGAAATTATATGAAATTCAGGCATCGCCTTTTAATGTAAATTCTGTAAAGTGAAATGAATGATCAAAGTGATTTAGGGATATCCAAGAAATAAACTCTAATTCTAGAGTTTGAATTTGGAATAGCTAAAAAAATGATTTATCATTAAAAATAATGTGGTATTATTATAAATAAATAAAAAAATAGGAGGAGTTTATGAAAAACTTAAAAGGAACTAAAACTGCAGAAAATTTATTGAAAGCTTTTGCAGGAGAATCACAAGCACGTAACAGATATACTTTTGCTGCTTCGGTTGCTAATAAAGAGGGATTTAAACAAATAAAAAATATTTTTACTGAGACTGCTGATAATGAAAAAGAACATGCTAAAAGATTTTATAAATTATTGTTAGAAGGACTTGGAGATTATATTCCGACTACAGTTGATATAAATGCTACATATCCTGTGGCACAGGGGTCGACAATTGATAATCTTTTAGCAGCAGCAAGTGGTGAAAATGAAGAGTGGACAATACTTTATCCTTCATTTGCAAAAATAGCTGAAGAAGAAGGATTTCCAGAAGTAGCAGCTGCTTTTAAAATGATTTCATTAGTTGAAGAGCGACATGAAGCTAGATTTAATAAGTTAGCTGATAATGTGAAAAATGGCAAGGTATTTAAAAAAGATGGAAAAGTTTTTTGGAAATGCGGTAATTGTGGGCATATACATGAAGGCGATAGTGCACCTGAAAAATGTCCTGCTTGCTTACATTCAAAGGATCATTTTGAAGTGTTTGTTGAAACTTACTAAGGAGAACCTAAAAAATAATACCAAATTCTTTTCGTCTGAAATTCGCTTAAATCATGCGAATTCATACTCGAGAATTTGAGTTTATTTTTTGGATATC
>JBDMZA010000421.1:0-2651 GCA_039770155.1 Clostridiales bacterium | reverse complement strand
GTTGGTATACTTCCTCCTGTATTTCCATTTCCACTGTATGTCACATTATATGTATTTATTGACCATTTTGCGTATAATGTTGTATCTGATGTTATACTAAAACTTCCACTACCAGCAGCATAATCTGTTCCACTTCCATCTGCTGATGTATTCCATCCACTAAATGTATATCCTGTTTTTACTAAACTTCCACTATTTGTTTTTACTGTCACACTTGAACCACTTGAATAATCTGTAGCATCTGTTGGTACATTTCCCCCTGTATTACTATTTCCATTGTAGGTTGTATTATATGTCACTACTGGTTCATCAACTGATGCTTCTCCAATTGTAAAACTTACAAGGTTAAAATCATTATTACCAGTACCTGTACCCAAAGTATAATATACTCTAAACTTATTTATAGATTTTCCTGCTGCACTAGAATAATCAATCGGAAAATTCGCTATAATGTTACTGTCAATTGAACTTGAATATGGTGTTGTTGAAAAAACCTGAGTTTCATTAGCATATCCCTTAACAGTAACATCTGAAAAATTTCCATCTGCATACTCTCCAACATATAGTTGATCTAATACAAAACTCCCCAGTGAACTACTGGATGTAATTTCAAAATAAACTGTTTCTCCTATAGTATCTCCTCCATTTATAAAAGCTCCATCTCCATCTGCCATTAACCCTGATTTAGATGCAGTTAAAGTAAAAAATCCATCTGGACTTGTTCCTGTTTCACCACTAAATGTATATCCTGTAAAGTCTTGTTCTCCATCTGGTAATACACCATATATCGGATGAAAATTAATACTTATCAACATTATAATTACCAAAAATAAAGATAAAAATTTATAAAATAATTTTTTTAACAATTTTTTACCCTCCTTTTTATATTTCTTTCAAATAAAAAATTATAAAATTCCTTAGGAGAATCTCTTAATGAATATTAGATATTAAAGATTTTAAACAATATATTTATATATTTATATATTTATATATTTATATATTTATATATTTATATATTTATATAATAATTATACTTACTAATTCTTACAAAATACTTACTCTAAAGTTATAAATTTTTACATAATTCTAAAACTGCAATCATAAAAATATATACACTACTTATATTTATTAACTTTCAAATGTATTTACTATCTAATTTCACCCATTAAATAAATCGCTACATAAAAATAATTTGACAATTTTAGTCAAATTATTTTTATGCTATATTTTGATTTTTTAAAATCTTATGGTAGACCCTAAAAATTAATATCACATTTTCAAAATCTAATAATTTCCAACTTTGAGTTGATTGATAAGTAATGTAGTATTATGTTTTTCCATTTTATATATTTTTTTGATAATATATGTTTATTTTAAAAATATCTTTCAAAGTAAACTCTTAACACTTATTATCATTAAATTTACCATCTATAAATTTATCCTTTAGTTTTTTTATAGAAACAATAGGCTCAAGTCCCAGATCTTTTTTTAATAACTCTTTTAAATTTTCAAAATTTTTAAGAAAAGATGCTCTATCTTCTTTTTTTATATATATTTCCAGAATCATTTCATGTCCTTCTTCATCATATTGCAATATATTAGTAAGTTTATACAATACTTCTAATGCACCATCTAAATTTTTATCTTTTATATAATAAGCAGCAACACTTTTTGATATGCCTGAAAAATATCTTGCATATCTTTGACTATATGAAGAACTCCAATTATAATTCATTTTTTCAAAAAGTTCTCCCTTGTATAAATCAACCAAATCTAAAAATTTGTCTACATTATATTTCGAAACCAATATACTTTTTTTTATAAAATTTTCAAAAAACTCAAAATCACAATATCCACTATATTGCAATCTGTAACCTCCTCTTTCAGAGTTAATATCTAAATCAAATTTGTATTTTTCTATTATTTTCTTTAATCTATATATTGTTGTATGTAAATTTTGTTCAGCTTTTTCTGGATTACACATTGGCCAAATATTTTCGCATATACTCCATTTTTCAACATGTGATCCTATATTAAGCAATAAATATGCTAACAACTCTTGTACTTTTGATGATAGTGGTAGAACAATTCTATCCGATGTAGTAACCTTAAAATCTCCAAAACATTCAATTTTTTCCCTATCTTTTATTAAATTATCCCTTCCATTATTTGAACAGTTTTTTATTCTATTTATTGCTCTTGAAAGTTTTTGTATGTTTAATGGTCTCAATATATAATCTAATGTATGTACTTCAAAAACATTCAATGCATACTTGTCACTATTTGAAATAAAAACAATTTTCATTCCTTCTAAAAAATATTCCATTTTTTTTGCAAGTTCAATACCATTTATCTGATCCATTTCAATTTCAATAAAAGCAAGTTCTGGCTTTAACATAAAACTTTCTTCAAGAGCTTTATTAGCTTCAACAAATTTACCAACTATCTCAACATCAAAATTCTCTTCCAATAATTCTTCCAATTTATTAAGTGAATTTAATTTATCATCTATTAATATTACTTTAAGCATTTTTTAACCTCCAGTATGGATAAAACCTTTTAATTACTTTTTATATTTCAATTTTTTTATTAGCATTAATTAAATCTTTAATTTTATATATTATCGTTTTGTAGTTATTAATTATTTATAT
>JBDMZA010000420.1:0-5175 GCA_039770155.1 Clostridiales bacterium | reverse complement strand
GCTGTCGTGTATGTCCCTATGATCATAATAAATAAAATAAACTTTGCCTTATGTTAAGTTATCAAAAAAAATAAATAGTAACTTTAAAATCTTAAATTTATGTTATTTCCTTCGATACTCAATAATTAGGAATATCCTTTATAATAAAAAATTTGTCTTTTGATATATTTAAGTCAACATTGTTTATTTATTTGAAGTAAAGTATTTTTGAAATAAAATGTTTTTTGAAGAATTCAATAAAGATTTTAATTGAATTATAGTATTTTATTTATCTTTATAAGATTTTATTATTTCTTCAACCTGTTCAGGTTTTATATTTCCGTAAACATCATCATTTATCATTGCTACTGGTGCCAGACCACATGCTCCAATACATCTACACGCTTCTAAAGAAAATTTAGAATCTTCAGTAGATTCACCAACATCAATTCCTAATTTTTCTTTGAATTTATCTAAAACCAAGCTAGCACCTTTAACATAGCAAGCTGTTCCAATACAAACTTGAATTTTAAATCTTCCTTTTTGATGTAATGAGAATTGTGTGTAAAAAGTAACAACACCATAAATTTCTGACAAAGAAACATCTAATCCTTCTGACACTTTTTTTTGTACCGACAGTGGTAGATATCCATATATTTCTTGTGCTTCATGTAATACAGGAATTAGTGCTCCTTTTTTATTTTTATGAACTTCAATAACTTTTAAAAGTTTTTGTTCTCGTTCATCTATTTGTCCACAACAACATTTATTTTGGACCATTATATTACCTCCCTAGTTCTTCAAAAAATAACTACTATTATTTTTGCCACTAAATTAATATGAAATGTGTTAAGTTTTTAACAAATTTCGTTAATATTATAACAAATTCATATAATTTATTCAAGAAATAAATGTTTATTTTCATATATATAAAAAAATAACCTTATTCTTTTCATCTGAACTTCACTTAAATCATGTGAATTCATACTCAAGAATTAGGCTTTATTTTTTTGATCACTCTTAAGGAGAACCTAAAAAATAATACCAAATTCTTTTCGTCTGAAGTTCGCTTAAATCATGCGAATTCCTACTCGAGAATTTGAGTTTATTTTTTGGATATCCCTAAGAATAGACTAAAAATAAATTAGAATTTTCAGAGAAAAGAATTCTAATTTAATTTTAACTGTTCCTTATGGGGTATTTTTAAAATTTAGATTTATTTTTTAATGGTAACATTAACTTTAATCTTTTTTCTTCTTTATTTTGATCATTTACATCAATTTCATAAATCACACCTAAAGTTTCATATCCTTTTTCATTTGCATACATCATTAGTTCTTCATATACTGACTCTATTTTGTTATAATCTCCTGAATATGTACCTGATACATATTTACCTGAAGGTAATTCATCTTTCATTATTTCATTTTTACTTTCAATTTCGTTTTCTAATATATATCCAAAATCAACATCAAGGTTTTCAATACCCATACTTTTATAGGCAATAAAAAATTCGCTTTCATTATGTTTTCCAATGCTTTTCAAATAATTATACATAGTATTATAGGCATTTTTTTTTGTTTCATCTAATCTGGATTGTGGTATTTTTGTATTAATAATTATCGTAGGTTTAGATTTCAAATCTAAAATTTCACAATTAATACTCATATTATCCCCTCACCTTTATTTTATTTTTTTAGTAGACTTAGACAGAATCAAAAAATAAACTAGTCAACTTTTTTTGCAAATTCATTAAACCATCGATATTTTCAGAAAAAAAATTGTCTTATGAAATTTTTGATTATGCCTTATTAAGAGTTAATTCACTTTTTATCAGAAAAAATTTTCAATGAAAAATAATAAATTTCCAGTATTTTTAGGAATTCTGGTAATTATACAAACAGATAAACTTATTATTTGGAATTAATAAGTTTTTAGATGTTATTATATATTAATTTTAACATATTATCTTTTTATTCTGCAAGTATTATTATTTTTAGACAAAATCAATTAGTATGTTCGCTAAATTTCTCTTATATATATTTCCATAATTTCATCATATCCATTAATCAAATAATTTTCGTTAGACATATATTCAAAGCTATAACCTATAACACCTTCATTTCCCATTTTATCAATAGTTTTTTCTATACTATAAGTATCCTTATAATATTTATTTACTCTTATGTAAATTTCATCTTCTTTATTTCTTATAGCATTTTTTATTATTTCATAAAAATCATTATAATTATTTACATCTGGTATTTTATTCTCATAAACATTTAAATTTTCCATAAGATACTTTTCACCATTGCATTCAGGATAATAATAATTATCCCAACTATGACTTTTAGATAATTTATCATCATTTATATTAAAGTATCTATATGTGGGTATTATCTTGTTAAATATTTTACTTGCCCCCCATGTAGAATCAACCTGATAAAATTCATCCTCAAAATTAACTATATTCCATGCATGTAATGTAGAACTATTTGGATTGTTTAAATATTTCTTTTTAATTCTTCCTTCTACATATATACAGTCTAAACCAGCCTCATTCATTAAACTATAAAATGCTTTTGCATATCCACCACATAGTGCCTTTTTATTAATTAAAACACCATAATCTGAATTTTGTACTGAATTATATGTTTCTAAATAATCTTCATTATATTCACAATTATTAATAATATAGTCATATATCACTTTTTCTTTTTGCCAGTTGTTCATTTCTGGTTTTATTATCTCATCAACAATAACTTTAACTTTTTGTCTAACTTCTTTATCCATTTTTTTTATTTTTTCTTTTTCTATTGAATTTTCCCCAAGTCTATAATCAAATTTATATTTAACAGTGGATATATTATTTTCTTCCTCTAATATCTCTTCCTCTACTAAATATTTATATTCTCTATTTTCAACATAATTATTAAGTAAGGGTAAATTAATTGCTAAATAATCCACAATTTTTTTTATATCAAAATCATTATTATCACTATTATTTAATTTTAATACTAATTCTTCATCGTAATTCTCTAATGCTAATTTAACTTCATTATAAAATTGTTCATCATTCTCAACAAAAATTTCCGGTCCAATTCCTTTATATTCATTATTTACTTTTCTGTATTCTTCATAATTATTATTTGTTTGTGATAAATATACAATTTCAGATATATCAAACTCATATTCAATTTTTTTTGATAAGTGTTTTTCTTTGGAAACAGACATTATGTCAGTTTCTAATACTAATTTATACTTTTCCCATGTTTTATAAAAATTTTTTGGTTTAATCTTTACAATATTTAAATTATCATCATATTTAATTTTTATACTAACTTTATTTTCCTTTGAATCTTCTATATAAATATTTCCATTATTTATAGACTCTTCATCTACATCAGCGTTAAAGATTACATGCCATTCCTTTTTTGGATAACTAAATTTTTCTATATTTATAATATCTGCTTTTAACTCCTTTGGTTCTTTTGGTGTCACTTCTACTTTTTCATCTGTTGCAAGTAAATTTTTTATATTAACATCACTTATAAAAAACTTATTTAACGAAAACAAAACTAAAATACTTATGAAAAATATTAATGAAAATAATATAATATTTTTTTTCTTCAATTTAATTCCTCCATAATTAAGAAAATCATTTCAACATAAATTTTCATATTGACAAGCATCTTTTAAGCTAAAAATAATACACCATCTATTATAAACATTTAAATTATTTATTCAGAAAATTTATGTATATAATCTTATCATTATTGTTAATATTTATGAATATAAATAATAAATATTTTTTAACAAAATTTAAAATTTATATTATAATAATACTATATTAATACAATAAAAATATTAGTAAAACAATATATATAATTTTATCGATTGATACATATTTAATTAAAGGGGTTATAATGTCTATTAATTCTAAATACTGGGATGAATATTACAAAGAATTCAATAAATTAAATTTACCAGATAAATATTTTCTCTCAGAAATAAGCAAACTAAAAGCTGGTTCAGCACTTGATATTGGATCAGGTTTAGGTGCCGAAAGTTGTGAGCTTTCCAAGAGAGGATGGGTTGTTACCTCGGTTGATTTTTCTGGTTATGCTTTGAAACTACTTAAAGGTACCATAAAAAAAAATAATTATAATATTAAAATTGTAAAAAAAGATTTTATACTATTTATACCTGATAAATTATATAACCTTGTCTACCTTGGTTTTATTCATGTTAAACCCAAAGATCAAAAAATTATATTATCAAATGCAATATCTTGCCTTGATAAAAACGGTATTTTTTTATATAACGGTTATACATACGATGGTATTGAAAATGATGAAGACTCTGAATTCAAAAGTCTCTTTCCTTCACTA
Organism: Clostridiales bacterium; assembly: GCA_039770155.1. GTDB lineage: Bacteria > Bacillota > Clostridia > Acetivibrionales > JBDMZA01 > JBDMZA01. Next base: position 805 of record JBDMZA010000420.1, on the reverse strand, counting down.
ACAGAAGTTCTTTATAATATATTACAAACAGATTTAAAAATTATATATGCTGAACAAAAATTGAAAAAATCATATTTTGAACATGATGAACCTGGTTCTTACTATATGAGTGTAGTCATAAAGGGCACCATTTAGTAAATACAACATTTTTATCAGTTTACAATCTATACTAAAAAAAATTTTTTAATCAATTTTTTTTAATTCTTATTAAAAAAATTATTAATATTACTATCTTAAAATCTGCTCTAACATTAGCCTAATTGACATTTTTCAACCTTTATAATATAGTATAAATAATAATTTTTTTAACAGGGGTTTTTAATTATGAATAGATTTAGAAAACAAATTTTTGTGTCAAGTATTTGCTCTTCATTAATTTTATTTATCTTTGGAGTAACTTTACTCGTTTTTATAAATAAATCAGATTCTCAAGCAACTGGCAAATTATCAAATATGCTAAAATTAAATGAATATACACCTTTAAAAGAACCTATAAATATTTTATTAATGGGTGGAGATAAAAGTAATGGAATTACTGATACAATTATGGTTGTGAATTATAACCCCAAAAATTCCCAAATCAGTATGCTTTCTATACCCAGAGATACTCGTGCAGTATATAATAGAAAAAATGTTAAAATAAATTCTATTTATAGTACTTCTGGCAAAGGTGACTATGGTTGTGAATCTTTAAAAGGCTCTGTAAATAATCTTTTAGGCATAAAAATTGACTATTATGTATATATTGATGTTCTTGTTTTTCGAGCTGTTATTGATGAACTAGGTGGTATAGAATATGATGTTC
>JBDMZA010000419.1:0-5607 GCA_039770155.1 Clostridiales bacterium | reverse complement strand
TTATCATAGAAGTTAGTTTTATAAGGGTATTAAAATATATTAACATTGAATATAGATTATAATATATTATATGGGAGGATTTGCATAAGAATGAATGTTAAAATAGAAAAAACAGATACAAATATTGTAGAACTTGAAATTGAAGTTGTTCGTGAAGAGTTTAATAAAGGGATGCAAAAATCATTTTTAAAGAATGCTGGCAAATTCAATGTACCAGGTTTTAGAAAAGGAAAAGCACCTAGAAATATAATTGAAAGGCATTATGGAGAAGAAGTACTATATGAAGATGCATTTAAAGAAGTATATCCTGATGCTTATGATAGTGCAATTGATAAGGAAAAAATTTTTCCTGTAGATGTTCCAGAGATTTCTATTGTACAAATAGGTAAAGACAAAGATTTAATTTTTAAAGCTAAAGTAACAGTAAAACCAGAAGTTGAAATTGGAGATTATAAAGGTATAGAAGCTAAAAAAACAGACTTAGAAGTAACAGATGAAGATGTTAAAAATGAATTAGATAAAGTTATTGAAAGTAATGCAAGGTTAATATCAATAGAAGACAGACCTGTAAAAGATAAAGATACAGTTATAATAAATTTTGAAGGATTTATTGATGAAGTTGCTTTTGAAGGTGGAAAAGGCGAAAATTATGAATTAGTTATTGGTTCAAAGAGCTTTATTGATAATTTTGAAGAACAATTAATTGGTAAGAATTTAAATGAAGATATAGAAATTAATGTAACTTTTCCTGAAAATTATCAAAAGCAAGATTTAGCAGGAAAACCAGCCAAGTTTTATGTTAAAATATTAGAGATAAAAGAAAAAGAATTACCTGAAGTGGATGATGAGTTTGCGATGGATGTAAGTGAATTTAATACTTTAGATGAGTACAAGGAAAGTTTAAAAGAAAAAATAAAAAAAGAAAAAGATGAAAAAGCTAAAACTGAATTGGAAAATCAAGTTTTAGAAAAAATATCTAAAAATTCTTCTGTTGAAATACCTGAAGTAATGATTAAGAAGAGAATTGATAATCTATTATATAATTATGAATTAAGCCTTAGATATCAAGGATTAGATTTAGAAAAATATTTGAAAATTATGGGAATGGAAGAACAACAGTTTAGAGATCAATTTAAAGATAAAGCAAGAGAAGATATTAAAAGCCAATTGATATTGGAAAAAATTTCTAAAATAGAAAAAATTGAAGCAAGCGATGACGATTATGAAAAATATATAAAAGAAGCGGCTGAAAAGTATAAACAAACTGAAGAAGATTTCAAGAAAAACCTAAAAGATGACGATATAGATTATATAAAAGAAAATTTAATAATTAAAAATACAATTAATTATTTGGTGGATAATGCAGTTATAATATAAAAAGTAAATATACGATAGGAGGAATATATAATGAGTTTAGTGCCTGTAGTAATAGAACAAACCAATAGGGGAGAGCGATCATACGATATTTTTTCAAGACTATTAAAGGATAGAATAATTGTTTTGAGTGAAGAAGTTAATGATGTGACTGCAAGCTTAATACTTTCACAGTTACTGTTTTTAGAAGCTGATGATCCGGATAAAGATATATCTTTTTATATAAATAGTCCAGGAGGATCTGTAACTGCTGGCTTGGCAATATTTGATACTATGCAACATGTAAGACCAGATGTTTCTACAATTTGTGTTGGTATGGCAGCAAGTATGGGAGCATTTTTATTGTCAGCTGGTGCGAAAGGTAAAAGATTTGCACTTCCAAATAGTGAAATTATGATACATCAACCTTTGGGAGGAACTAGAGGACAAGCAACAGATATTAAGATACATGCCGAACATATACTTAAAACTAAAAGCAGATTAAATAAAATCTTAAGTGAAAATACAGGTCAATCAATTGAAAAGATTGAGCTGGATACTGAAAGGGATAACTTTATGTCAGCCGAAGAGGCAAAGGAATATGGTCTTGTGGATGATGTAATGATTAGAAGAAAATAAATGAGGTGGAGTTTTTATGCCCAAGTATGATGAAAAAAAACAATTAAAATGTTCTTTTTGTGGCAAAACACAAGAACAAGTTAAACGTTTAGTAGCTGGTCCAGGCGTTTATATTTGTGATGAATGTATTGAACTTTGTTCAGAGATTATTGAAGAGGAGTTTGAAGAGACAAAATCTGATGGTGAATTTAATGATATTCCCAAACCAAAAGAGATTAAAGAAATACTTGATCAATATGTTGTTGGACAGGAATCGGCTAAAAAGTCATTAGCTGTTGCAGTTTACAATCATTATAAGAGAATTAATTCGGATATAAAAACTAATGATGTAGAATTACAAAAGAGTAATATTGTTATGCTTGGTCCAACAGGTTGTGGTAAGACATTTTTAGCTCAAACTCTTGCAAAAATACTAAATGTTCCGTTTGCTATTGCAGATGCAACATCTTTAACAGAAGCAGGTTATGTTGGTGAAGATGTAGAAAATATTTTATTGAGGTTGATTCAATCTGCTGATTATGATATTGAAAAAGCTGAAAAAGGAATTATTTATATTGATGAAATAGATAAGATTGCAAGGAAATCTGAAAATCCATCTATAACAAGAGATGTAAGTGGAGAAGGAGTACAGCAAGCATTACTAAAAATACTAGAAGGTACAGTTGCTTCAGTACCTCCACAAGGAGGAAGAAAACATCCTCATCAAGAATTTATTCAAATTGATACAACAAATATTTTATTTGTTTGTGGAGGAGCTTTTGATGGTATTGACAAGATTATACAAAATAGAATTGGTAAAAAATCTATGGGCTTTGGTGCCAAAATTGAAAGTCAAAAGGATATTGATGTTAGTAAAATATTAGATGAAATTCTTCCGCAAGATTTACTAAAATATGGTCTTATACCTGAATTTGTAGGTAGATTGCCAATAGTTGTTACTTTACGTTCATTAGATAAATCTGCTTTAATTAAAATTCTAACAGAACCAAGAAATGCTTTAGTAAAACAATATAAAAAGTTATTTGAAATGGATGATGTAGAATTAGAATTTAATGAAGCTGCTCTTGATAAAATAGCTGATAAAGCTATTGAAAGAAATACTGGAGCAAGGGGATTAAGAGCAATACTAGAAGAAATTATGCTTGAGGTTATGTACGATATACCTACATCTACAAATATTGAAAAATGCATAATTAATGATGATACAGTAAATGAAAATAAAAAGCCTGAATTAATAATCAATGAAAATAAGAAATCGATAAAAAAAGCTGTTTCAAAGAAATCAAGAGTAAAAAAAGAGTCAGTTAGTTAATAACAAGAACAATCAAAAAAATAAATTGTCATTCTTAAGTAATGAATCACATATTTTAATGATTATTAAATAAGAATAATATGGCAGTATTTCAGATTCTTATGAGGAGGCCTTTAAAGGGCCTTTGTTTTTGTAAAAATTTATTTTGAGAGAGGTTTATATGGAAGATATTTTGATATTGTCAGTGGAAACAAGTTGTGATGATACATCTATTGCTGTTGTGAAAAATGGAAAAATAATTTTATCAAATGTCATATCTTCACAGACAGATTTGCATGTAGAATTTGGCGGTGTTGTTCCAGAAATAGCTTCAAGAAAGCATTTGGAATATATAGTACCTGTAATTGATGAGGCATTAAAAAGTGCTAAAGTATCTTTTGATGATATTAGTGCAATTGGGGTTACATATGGACCTGGATTGGTTGGTGCTCTGATTGTAGGAATTTCTGCGGCTAAGAGTATTGCACTTTCAATTGACAAACCTTTAATAGGTGTTAATCATATTGAAGGTCATATTGCAGCTAATTTTATAGAAAATGACATTAAATTTCCATTTATATGTTTGGTGGTATCAGGTGGACATAGTCATATAGTTTACGTTGAAAATCATGATACATATAAAATTATGGGAAGAACAAGAGATGATGCAGCAGGCGAAGCCTTTGATAAAATTGCACGTGCTATAGGTTTAGGGTATCCTGGAGGACCTGCTATCGATAAAAAAGCAAAAGAAGGTAATTCAGAAGCTATAAAATTTCCAAGAGTTTATTTTAAAGATTCATATGATTTTAGTTTTAGTGGATTAAAAACTTCTGTGCTAAATTATATTAATAAAATGAAACAAAATAATATGGATATATCGATTGAAGATGTATCTGCAAGTTTTCAAAAAGCTGTAGTGGATGTACTTGTAAGTAATTCGATAAAAGCTGCAATTGATAATAAGGTTAGCTATTTGGCAATTGCAGGAGGAGTTGCTTCTAATTCACTTTTGAGAAGCAATTTAAAAAAAGAGGCAGCGGAAAAAAATATTAGATTCTTTTATCCAAAACCTGTTTATTGTACAGACAATGCAGCTATGATAGGTTGTGCAGCTTATTATAAATTTGTAAATAATAAAACATCAGAATTTGACTTAAATGCAGTTCCTGGACTTAAGTTAGGAAAATAAAAATAATATAAAACAATATAAGACAGAATTAAAATATTCGCTAGTTAATTTTTTGATTCTACTAATATAAATAATCCACATGTTAGTAATTAGCCTGTGGATTATTTGCTTTTTATTGTGGATAAATAATAAAGATATCTTTTATATTGGGATTTGAATATATTTATACATGTTGATAAAATTGTTGAAAAAGTTATCAACAATTTTTATTATTTTGTGGAAATTATATTTGATATTAATAATAACGACGAATAAGCTGTGGATAATTATGTGGATAATGTGGAAAAACTATTTTTTATAATCATTGTAAATTGATAATACTTTATCCACATAGTTTTTAGTTTCATTAAAAGGTGGAATACCATTATATTTTTTTACATTTCCAGGTCCTGAATTATATGCAGCAAGTGCTAATTCTAAATTGTTATTGAAAGTGTTTAATTGCTCTTTTATATACTTTGTACCACCATCAATGTTTTCAGCAATGTCTAATGGATTTATATTTAGATACTTTGCAGTAGAAGGCATAATTTGCATTAATCCTTGAGCACCAGCATTTGACAAAGCTTTTGGATTGAAATTTGATTCCTGTTTGATTATAGATCTTATTAAATCAGGGTCAACCCCGTATTTTTGAGCTGAGATTTGTATATTTTTTTCGATTTCTTTCATTGTAGTACTTAAATTGGTTGTATCGATTTGTTTTATATTATTTAATGAAGTGGGATCATAAGCTATTGTTTTTTTATCTGTAGAAATAGAAGCGTTATTTTTATCTGTAGTATCAGGTGTTTTTGATTCAGCAGTTACTGCTTCATCTAAATATGATGAAAAGTTTTTTACACTTTTATCAGTAAAAAGATCTAGTTTTATAGGTAGAGAATTTTGAATTTCACTCATTTTTAGTCTTACATAATTATTTAGATAGTTAGTCATTTTAACACCTTCTTAATTTATATATTTTCATTAGTTTTTTTTGAAAACAATTATATTGTTATTATTATGTTTATCGACAAATAAAAATTTTAGTTAATACTATTATTAAATTAATTTAATATTATTTTTCTCTAAGGAGAGCCTAAAAAATAATACCGAATTCTTTTCGTCTGAAGTTCGCTTAAATCATGCAAAT
>JBDMZA010000418.1:0-8694 GCA_039770155.1 Clostridiales bacterium | reverse complement strand
GGTTTTATTATCATTTGTTTCTAAAGAGTCTTTGACTTCGATTTTATTATCATTCGTTTGTAAAGAGTCTTTGGCTTCGGTTTTGTTATCATTCGTTTTTAAAGTTTCAGTAACTTCATTTTCTTTGTTTTCTAAAGTGTAATCATCATTTTTATTGTTCGAATTGTCCATGTGTATTGCTCCTTTATGTATTTGCCAAGAGATATTCAAAAAAATTAACTCTAGGCATAATTAAAAATTTCATAATACAACTTTTTTCTTGAAATTCCAAGGATTTGATGGATTTTCGAAAAAAGTTTACTAGTTTAGGAAACTAAAATAAAATATTAAAAGAGTAATTTAGAGTACTTCTCAATATTTTTATTTATATTTTCTACAATAGATAAAGTTTTATTTTTTAATAATTTAGCATTATGTATTCTATATGGAATTGAACTAATCAGTTATTGTATATAAAACCTACTTATGGATATCCCAAAAATAAACTCTAATTCTCGAGTATGAATTCCTACGATTTAAGCGAATTTCAGACAAAAAGAATGTGGTATTATTTTTTAGGTTCTCCTTATCCTAATTTAAATTTACCCAATGTAAATAATATAAATACAAATAATATCCAAAGTGTATATAATCATTCCATTATATATTATATTAAACACTAAAAAATAACAAAACAAAAAGTGTAAAAAAATATATAAATATTAAAGATATTCAAAAAAAGAAGTTATGCTACAATTTATTTACTAAATCTTTAAATTTATTGCCCCGATCAGCAAAATTTTTAAACATATCAAAACTAGCACTTGCAGGAGATAATATAACAGTATCATTCTTTTGTGCTTGAGATTTTGCTGTTAATACTGCAGCATCTAGAGTTTTACAATGATATACAGGTATATGGATATTATTATGCTTTTTTATTTCTTCCATCAATACATTTTCAATTAATGGAGCAGTTTGACCAATTAAAATTAATAATTTTACTTTTTTAATCAATGTAATACCCAAAGAATCATAAGGAATTTTTTTATCATATCCGCCAGTTATTAGAATTACCTTATCATTAAAAGAATTTATACTTGCTATTGTTCTAGTGGGACTTGAACCAATTGAGTCATTAAAATATTTAACACCATCAAATTCTCTGACAAATTCATTTCGGTGTTCCACAGATTTAAAAGTTGTAGCAACTTTTTTTATTATTTCAGGTGTAGTATATTTAAAAACTGCACTAATTGCAGCTAAAAAGTTTTCAATATTATGAACACCTGGAAGTAAAATATCTTTTGTTTTAACTATTGGAAAAGTTTTGTTTTTTTCTCTGAAAACTATGGTATCATCTTCTATATAAACACCATAATCCAATTTTTGTATTCTGCTAAATAAAATAACAGAAGCATGAGATTCTTCTGCAAATTTTCTGGTTATTTCATTATCATAGTTTAAAACACAAAGATTATTTTTTGATTGATAACGAAATATGTTTTTTTTGCAATTTATATACTCATCCATAGATTTATGTACATCTAAGTGGTTTGGGGAAATATTTGTAACTATAGATATATTAGGACTATTTTTCATTGTGTGAAGCTGAAAACTGCTAAGTTCAAGAATTACTTTATCAGATTCTTGTATTTTATCAATTTTATCTAATAAGGGAGTTCCAATATTACCGCCTAACCAACATTTATAATTGGATTCTTTTAATATATTATATAATAAAGTAGTGGTAGTAGTTTTCCCATCACTTCCTGTTACAGCAAAAATCTCAGCAGGACAAAGGTCTAAAAATACTTCCATTTCAGATGTGATAATAGCACCTCGCTGTTGTTCTGCTAATAATTCAGGTATATCAGGTCTTACTATCGGAGTTTTAAAAATAACATCAAAAGATTTTAGATTTGAAAGATAATTTTTGCCTAAATAATAGTTTAGGTTATAGTTTTTAAGAAGTTCAATTTTATCAGAAACTTTTGTTTTTTCCGCACTATCAAAGACAGAAACATTAACACCTAAATTGCAAAGATATTTTACTAAAGGAGTATTACTTATTCCCAATCCAATAACTGCAACTTTTTTATCAATAATATAATTCTTGTAATCATTTAATTTTTTATTCAAAATATTCACTTCCTTAAAAAATAATAATATAGGGACAACAGTAAAATAAATCTACATTTTAAAATAATGAATCATACGATTTTAGTGATTCTCAGATTTTAAAAATGTGATATTATTTTTTTAGGGTCTCTATAAGCAAAATCAAAAAAATAACTAGTAAATTTAAAAAAAATTGTTTTAAGAAATTTTTAATATGCCTAAATTAGACTAGTATTTATTTTAAACTAAGGCGAAAATTTAATCAAGAATGATTTTTAAATAAAAAACACAAAATCGATCATTATTTTCAAATGATTTTATGAAAACAGTTGTGTTATGAAATTTTTAATTATACCTTAGAATTCCTAGTAATTATTTTTTATAGTTTGGAATATAAACATAGACATTTGTGCCTTCATTTGGTTTAGAATCAAATTTTATAATACCATTAAATTTGTCTTTTATAAGCATATTTGACATATAAAGACCAATACCTGTACCCTTGTCTTCTTTAGTCGAATACATCTGTTTTAAAATCTTAGATTGTGTAATAAAATCCATTCCTGAACCATTATCAATAACAGATATTTTTATATTTTCTTTATTTTCAAGAAATTCAATATTAGATTTAATTAAGATTTGACCTTTTTTTCCATTATATGAATGTATAGAATTTTCTATGAGATTAATTAAAATTTGAATTAAAATACTTATATCACCTTTAATGGATAAATCTGTATCTTCAGACTCAATTGAAAAAATTGTTTTAATAAAGTTACTTTTTGCTTCAAATGATGTTAACATTTGAACTTTCTTAAATAAATCACTCAATTTAAAAATTTGATTATTAGAATTAGAGGTTTTTCTTATATATGATTTAACAGAATTAATAACATCAGACATATAATATAAATAAGTTCTTAAATTGATGTTGTGATTTTTTAATTCTAATATAACTTTTATTAATTCATCATCTGATATTTTATCATCATTAACCATATTAAGGAGTTTTTCTAGTTTATTATCACTTAACAATAATTGTCCTGAAGATCCCATCAAAGGGGTACCAAGATTATGTAATAAACCACCTGTAAGCAATCCAAAGTTGGAGAATTTTTCTTTTTCTGAAATTAAATGGAGATTTTTCTTGTCAGAACTATTAGGAGTTTCCAAATTTATTCACATCCTTAATGAAAATTATATAAAATTAATATGAACTAAACATGTTTTATAAATTAATTTCTGTTATTTAAGTTATCATAATCACATATGTTAGAAGTGATTATAACATATGTTAGTAATAATTACAAGTGGTCTTGAGCCAGATAAGAAATGAAATACATAATGTTACAAAATTAATGTTGAAAAAGATTTAATATTTACAAAAATTAAAATTATTTTTGTATTTTATGAGTTAAGATCTTTTCAAAATCTGTTTTTTTTCCGAAAAGTATTTTGGAGGTATATAATTCTTTTCAATAAAAAGGAAGAATTATAATATATATTTTATTGAAGCAAATTACAGCATAAAATAATTGATTTTAAAGTGTTTTTTATAGATTTAGTTTGGAGTGTATAATTATGACTTTAGAGGGAAAAATTATTGCAAATAAATACAAGATTGTAGCTAAGATTGAAGAAGGTGGAATGAGTGATGTTTGGATAGCTGAAGAAAAAAGTAAAAAAACAAAGGTAATTGTAAAGATACTTAAGAAAATGGCAACATCTAACCGTGTAGAGGATGTTATAAGGTTTAAGGATGAAGCAATAAATGCATCAAAACTTATGATAGATGGAATTGCTAAAGTATATGAAATTGGAGAGTTTGAAAACCTTCATTATATAGTAATGGAGTATATAGAAGGAGATAATTTACAAAATTTAATAGATAATGATATTAAATTTTCATTAAAAGAAGTTATTGAGTTGATATATAATATATGTAAAATTTTAGATAAAGTACATAATGTAAATATAATACATAAAGATATTAAACCGGGAAATATTATTTTAAATAAAAGTACTAAAAAAAATAAAGTAATTTATAAAACTACATTAATTGATTTTGGATTGTCTCAAGTAAGAAATTTTGTATCTGATAATTCTAATAATTTAATAGGTACAGTTTTATATATGTCTCCTGAACAAAGTGGTTTTATAAAAAGACCAATTGATGAGAGATCAGATATTTATTCGTTAGGAATTTTATTTTATCAATTATTGCTGGATAGAGTTCCATTTGAAGGAGAAAACTTAAATAGTATAATTTATCAGCATATAGCTAAAAGTCCTAAAAAACCAACTCTGATAAATCCTAAAATTCCAGTTGTTATTGAAAAAATTATATTGAAACTATTAGAAAAGGAACCAGAAAAAAGATATCAAAGTATTGATGGTTTAATAAAAGATATTGAAAAGTATAGAAGTGGTAATTTAATATTTGAACCTGGTTTAGATGATCATGCTTTAAGATTAAATTTTAGAACAAATATAATAGGCAGAGAAGAAGAATTAAGATTCCTTAAGATGAAAATAAATTTAATGATAAGAGGTATTGGATCAGTTTGTTTTATAAATGGTGAATCTGGAAAAGGTAAAACAAGAATAATAGAGGAACTTAGAAATTATGCGTATGAAAAAAAAATACTATTTATTGACGGAAAATGTTTTTTGGGAGAGACAAAAACACCATATGATCCTTTTAAAGAAGCGTTAAATAATTATTTAAGATATTTTGAAAAGCTTAATAAAAATGAAAGACAAAATATAATTGATGAACTTAAAAGTAAACTTGGTGGAGTCGGTGAATTATTAATTAATTTTAGTCCAATTCTAACAAAATTGATCAAGAATTATGAAAAAATTGAAAAATTAGACGTAAATAGTGAAAAACTTAGATTAAATATGGCTTTGAAAAATTTATTTATTTCATTATCAAAAATACACAAAAAGATAATAATTTTACTAGATGATTTACAATGGGTTGATGAATCAAGTATGTCTTTATTTTATTCTTTTGTTTCAGAAATTGACAGAAATAACTTGATGATTTTAGGCACATATAGAAATGATGAAGTTTTATCTTATCATAGGTTAAAAAAATTTATTGATTGTTCTAAAGAAAATAAGTTTAAAATATATGATATCTCATTGAAAGCTTTTAATATGGAACAAATGACGAATTTTATAGCAGGTTTACTATATGATAATACCAGTAATGTAGAAGAAATTTCAGAATATATTTTATCCAAAAGTAAGGGTAACCCACATTTTTCAATTGAAATATTAAAACAAATGATTAATGAAAAGATTGTAAATAGAAATAAAAATAAATGGATTTTTAATACTGATAAGTTGGAAAAATTAGATATTCCAAATTCTATTGTAGATATTATTTTAAAAAGGGTAAATGAGTTAAGTTATGAGGAAGAGTATGTAGCATCTCATGGAGCAATAATAGGTAATAGATTTGACATTGAAATTTTACTTAAACTTATTGATATTGACAAGAAAGAGTTAGTTACAATTATTGATAAAATTATAGGTATGCAGCTTTTAGAATATGATACTTTTTATAAAGGTAGAATAGTTTTTATTAATGATAAAATAAAAGAAGTTTTTTATAAAAAAATAGATGAAGATAAAAAACAGATGCTACATTTAAAAGTAGCTAAGATGATTGAAAAAAATTTAGTAGATTTAGTAAATATAGAAAATATAGAAAATGATGATAATTTATTTGAGGTCATTTATCATTATTTTAAAGCTGGAAAAAAAGAAAATGCTATGAAATATTTGATACCTGCTGCAGAAAAGTCAAAGAATATCTTTGCAAATGAAAATGCTATTTATTATTATTCTAAAGCTATTTGTATTATGGATAAAAATTTACAAAAAGATATATATATAGAATGTATTTTAAATATTAGCAATCTATTGATAATCACAGGTAAATCTTTAGAGGCAATTAAACTAATTACAGAAAAATTTTTTATTGAAGAAAGTAAAGAAGAATATAAAATTAGGGCATATATAAATATATCAAGAGCATATGCTTATAATGCAGACTATATAAATACAGAAAAGTATTTGAAAATGGGATTGAAAATTATGGGTGAAAAGGTTCCAATAAAAAAGAGTGAAGTTATTATTAGTACAATAAGAGAGCTATTAATTCATATGATTTTTAGTTTTTTCCCAAGAAAAATATTTTGGAAAGATGCAAACAAAAATAAAAAATATATTAAAAAGTACATTGATATGGTTGATTTTTATGAACCTATAAGTTTAATATATTCAACCTATGATAATTTGAAATTTTTAAGAACTGCTTTTAGAATTTATAATACTTGTAGATTTAGATTAGGAAAAAGTAAGAAAACTGCTATGGCAACTGTTACATATGCATCTATTTTTCTAGTTGCAGGTATATTTAAAAAAGCAAATTTTTATTATGAAGTTGCCTATAATATGTTTAAAGAATTAGATGAGGCTCATGGGATGGGCATAACAAATGTTTTTTATGGACATTGTGCAAATTGGATGACAGATTATAATAAATCTTTAGAATTAACTAAATTGAGTCAAGATATATTTGAAAAACAAGGTAATATAAGAGCTCTTGTAATTACTAAAGATGTTATTACAAAATCTAATTACTATTTAGGAAGATTTAGTCAAATGAAAGAAGAGAATGATTTATACAATGAGATATCAATTATAAGCGGAGATAAATACTCTAAAAGTATGTCAAAAATTCACTATTGTCAATTTTATAGGGGAATTGGAGATTTTAAAAATTCAGAACAATATGGGAGAATTTCAATTGATGAAGCATATAAATTGAAGGATAATTTTAATTATTGTTGTTCAAATGTAGAAATGGGTATTTTGTACATTGAGATAAGACAGATTGAAAAGGCTATAGAATGTCTTGAATTGGCAAAAGAAATATTTGAAAAAAATAAAATTTATTTACAATACACTATTCAGTTATATCCATATTTAGCAGAAAGTTATATTTTGGATTTAATAGAGAATATAAGCGATTTTAAGGAAAATGAAAAAAATAAATATTTAAAGAAAATAAAAGTACTTTGTGATAAGTCGGTTAAAAAAACAAAACAATTTAAAACTCATTTGGGAGTTACATATAGAATTTTTGCTAAATATTATTTATTAACAAAAGATTTAGATAAAGTTGAATATTATTATAAGGAGAGCATAAGAGAAAATAGAGAGATTAAAAGAGAATATGAATTAGGTAAATCACTATATGATTATGGACTATTTTTGAAATTGGAATTAAAAAAGAAGGAAGCTACAAAAGTTTTTGAAGAAGCGTATTATATTTTTAAAAAAATAGGATCCAAGTTTTATGAAAAAAAAGTAAGAGAGGAATTGGGAATATTTGAAAATGAAGAAAATTCTTCTGACAGATTTTCAAAGGATATGAGATTATATCAAAGGATGTCATCAATAATTTCTTTAAGTCATGATTTAAGTTCTATTTTGGATTTGAATACTCTTTTGGATAAAATTTTAAGTGTTGCAATGGAAATAACTGGAGCGAATGGAGGGTATTTGTTAATAAAAAATGAAGTTAATGGTAATATGGAAATGTTTTTAAACAAAACTCTAGATAATGAGGAAAAAAAGTTGCCAGATGATATTATTAATGAAGTTATACAAAAAGGTGAAGCGGTTTTAACAACTAATGCAGTTATAGAAGATAAATATTTAACATGTCAAAGCATTGAATCAAATGAATTAAAGTCTATTTTATGTTTGCCGATTAAATATAATGAAGAAATAAAAGGTATTTGTTTTCTTGATAATAATTTATCTGGATCAGTTTTTTCAGAGGATGATATAAAAATTTTAAATTCTATCATGATACAAGCTGCAATATCAATAGAAAATGCAAAGCTTTTTAAAATGGCTATAACTGATGGGTTAACAGGATTAATAACCCACAAACACTTCAAATATCTTTTGGAAAAAGAAGTTGCAAGATGTAAGCGATATATTAAAACATTTTCTTTATTAATATTTGATTTAGACAATTTTAAAAATATAAATGATAATTATGGTCATCAGGCAGGAGATAAAATACTATCAACAGTGTCTAACCTTGCTGTTGATAGTTTTAGATCAGCGGATATTATAGCGAGGTATGGTGGAGAAGAATTTATTGTAATTTTAACTGAGACAGATAAAAAAGGGGCAATTATTTGTTCTGACAGATTTAGAAATAGAGTTAGCAGTAAAAAAATTATTTATGAAGAAAAAGAAATCAGTTTCTCAATTAGTGGTGGAATATCCACTTATCCTGAAGATGGCAATAGTGAGGAAATACTGATAAGATGTGCTGATATAGCATTGTATGATTCTAAAAATAATGGCAAAAATCTTATAACTGCTTACAATGAGAAGATAGCAATTCGAAGCAAATAACTTAAAATAAATAATAGTTATTTAATTTAATATATATTAGACATAATCAAAAACTTCATAAAACAATTTTTTTCTGAAACTATCGATGCTTTAACGAATTTTCAAAAAAAGTTGACTAGTTTATTTTTTGATTCTACC
>JBDMZA010000417.1:0-13634 GCA_039770155.1 Clostridiales bacterium | reverse complement strand
TATCTTCAGTAGCAACAATGATTTTAATTATATTAAATATATTTACACAGTTTTAAAATTTTCTATTACATTTTCATAAACCTTATGGTAATGAATACTTTAAATTATAATAAGAAAACTTATAAAATAATATTATACTTTCAAAAGTTTAATATCACTAAGATTGTGTGATTTATTATTTTAATAACTCATGATAATTTAAAGAACCATTTTCCATATTCAATATCCTATCTGCATCTTTTATTGTAGATTCTCTATGTGCAATAATTAAGTTAGTTGATTTTCTCATAAGTTCTCTTAAAGCTTGTTGAATTAACTGTTCAGATTCGTAGTCAAGTGCAGATGTAGCTTCATCTAATAATAATATAGGCGCACCTTTTATTACTGCACGAGCAATTGCTATACGCTGACGTTGTCCACCAGACAGTTGATTTCCACGTTCACCAACAATAGTATCATAACCATCTTTTAGTTTTATTATAAACTGATGTGCATTTGCTGCAATAGATGCATTTTTTATATCTTGCTCAGTTGCCTCTTGGTTACCATATTGTATATTTTCACTTATTGTACCATCAAATAAAAAAGCATTTTGTGGTACATAAGCGATTTTACTTCGTAATTCAGTTAGCGAATAATCTCCAATGGACTTACTATCTATTATAATTACTCCACTACTAACAGGATAATATCCAAGTAAAAGTTTTACGATTGTAGATTTTCCACTACCACTTTCACCTGTTAAAGCAACAGATTCACCCTTATTAACATAAAAACTAAGTGATTTTATTGTTTCTTCATCTCCATTATAAGAAAAATTAACATTTTTAAACTCTATCATAGATTTTGAAGATTCTGAAGACATTTTATAACTAGTAGGTTCTTTTTGCTCATCAAGTATCTCATGTATAATATCAACTGTTGCAAATGAACCAAGTAGAGAAGCCCAGAGCTTTCCAAAACTAAATAATACCCATTTAAGCCTACCTTGTAAACCTATAATACCAACAACTGTACCTATCGTAACATAACCATACATTGCCATTATAATACCAATAATAACCATTCCAATATTTATTAAAAAATTAAAAAATTCATTAGAACATTGAACGATAGCACTCCTTTTAGCACTTTTTATAACATTAGTGTATAGCTCACTGTTTTCCTTTGAATAGCGTTCTATTATTGTTTCCCCACTTCGAAACATTTTAACTTCTCTAAAACCTGCAAGAATATCTGAAAGTTTTGCCGAAAGACCTGCAGTATGTTTTTGTACTGCTTTACCAATTTCCCTTTGTGGTTTAGATAAAAAAGTTGTGACACGTACTGATATAAAACCAGCTACTAACATTATTAGACCTAATCGCCAATCCATTATTATAATTGTAACTATAGATGTAATGCCTGCCATAAAGCAGTGTACAAATCGTATATTTATCATTGTTAAGGCTTCTTTAAAATCATCAACTGCATTGTTTAATCGATGTATACTTTGACCACTGTGATGCGTATCAAAATACCTTATAGGTAAATTTTGTACTTGATCAAACATTTTCAATCGCAACTGATGCATTATATCACGCATACTTAAACTTCCAATATAAATTAGTCTATTGGCAATAATTTGCATTACTAAAATAATCACTCCAAAATAAATAGCACTAATAAATTGAGATTCATTACTTTTTACGGAAGAATCAAGTAGATTTCTTGTCACGATTGCCAGTAATGCTATAGATAAATTGCCTAATAATGCTGAAAAGAAAAGACAACTAAAATATGTTTTTTTCTTGATGATTATAAGCTGCAAATATCTTTTTATATCAATATTTCTTTTTGTCTTCATTCGCCAACCTCCTCTTGGTTCAAAGTTGCTGAATAAAGCTTAGTATAAACCCCATTTTTATCTAAAAGTTCACTATGAGTACCCTTCTCTTGTATACATCCTTTATCTAGCACTAAAATAACATCAGCATTTTGAATAGTTGAAATACGATGAGCAACAACAACAACCGTTTTATTTTTACTCAAATTTTCAATAGCTTCTTGTATTTGTAATTCCGATTGTCTATCAAGGCTTGCTGTAGCTTCGTCAAGTAAAAGAACTGGTGCATCCTTTAAAAATGCACGTGCAATAGACATTCTCTGGTTTTGCCCACCTGAAAAATTACCTCCACGTTCTTCAACAATTGTATCATAACCACTTGATGAATCATTTATAAAATCATCTGCATGAGCAAATTTTGCAGCTGATACTATTTCTTCATGAGTACAACCTTCATGACCTAATGCAATATTTTGGGCAATTGATATAGGAAAAAGATAGGATGATTGTGACACATAAGCAATATTATCACGCATTAAATTATTATCCCATTCATTAATATTTTTACCCATGAAACTAATAGTACCCTGTTGCGGTTTATAAAATCCACATATCATATTTAATATAGAAGTTTTTCCACCACCACTTGGACCTACTATAGCAACTGTTTGTCCTTTATAAACCTTAAAACTAAGTTCATTAACAACAGGAACATTTTCATTGTATTCAAAAAATACATTGTCAAACTTTATAATTGGTATCATATCAGAATTAAAGTTCTCATTCTCATAATATCCATTTTCTTCCACAGGATAATCTAGCACTGAAAAAACACGTTCTGCTGCAGCCATAGCCGATTTAGCATTAAAAAACATAGTTGACACATCCATAATTGGATTAAGAGACATTCCAAGAATCGTAAAAAACGCTACTAACGCACCAAGTTCAAAAGAATTATTTATACACAAGTATGTACCAAAAATCAAACAACTGATCATAGAAATTTTCTCAGCAATTTCAAAAGCAAGCCTTCCACCAAATAAATTTTTATCTGTTATTCTAGCTTGATTTGTTGCTTGTCTTAACTTTTTTTCATAGTTTTTGCTTAAAAAACTTTCAAGGCAAAAGGATTTTACTATTGATATACCGCCAATCATATCATTTATTGAATTATTTAATTTTCCCATGTATTCCATGTATCTTTTTGAACTAAGTTTATATTTTGTAGATAATTTATAACTAATTGGAATCAAAATAGGAAATGAAATAAAACTTATCAACAAAAGCAATGGACTTAAATAAAACATATATACAATATAAAAAAGTATCATAAATGGTATTATAAATGTATAGTTAATACCTTGTTTTAAAAATGTTTGAATCCTATTTGTATCATTACTAAGTTTTGATAGTATTTCTCCTGTTTTATTATGGTCAAGATATGAAACAGGTAATTTTGATACATGTTTAATGCTGTCATCTTTTATATCTCTTAAAACAGAATTCGAAAATTTGCTTGTACAAAGACCAGATAAATAAACAAATATTAATGTTACAGGTAATAAAGCTGCTGCCAAGATTATCAATTGTTTAATAGAACTAATATCATTTTTTTGTGTAGCATTTATAATTGCTCTTATGATTTCCGCATAGGCTACATCAACTAATACTACTATAACAGTACTAATAAAAGTTAAAATAACTAGATACTTTCGTTTGTTAACATACTTTAAAATTCGTTTCAAATCAGGTGAAATTATTTTCTTCTCAATAATGCTAACTCCCTTCTTAGGAGAACATAAAAAAATAATACCAAATTCTTTTCATCCTAAGGAGAACCTAAAAAATAATACCGAATTCTTTCCGTCTGAAGTTCGCTTAAATCGTGTGAATTCATACTCGATAATTAGAGTTTATTTTTTGGATATCCCTAAATCCATTAAATTGTACAAATTGCTGCTCTAGAATTGGTTTTTTTTGATATCCCTCATTATAAAGTTATTACTTATTCTAACATATATTAATTTTAATGTAAATTATTAAAATTATTTCTTTATATACAATTCTTTATATACAAAATAGACCAAGATTAAGAAAATTTCTAAAATCTTGGCTACTTGTCTTTATTATTTTATTTTCATTAATTTTTTCTAATGCTTCTTACTTCTAATTTTACCTCTAATTGAAATAGTTGATTCATCAGTAATAAATTTTTCAGATCCAATTATTGCTCCATCTGCAATCTTTGTACGTGTAACTAAATATCCAGAAGGTGTGTAAGTAGATCTTACTTTTTCAATACGTGTTTTTTTCTCAATAGTATTTGCCAAAACTGGCGAAGAGAATACACAAGTACCAATAGCACATATAGATAATAAACTAATAAACTTCTTATTCATAATATTTCCTCCTAAAATTTAAATTGTACAAACAAATATACAGTATATATTACTACATTTCAACATATGTCGACATATATAATAATAATTTAATGTTATTTTGTCATATAATAGAAGTTTAATATTAGTATTATTTTTATGTAAGTTTATTCTAATATCAGTAATTTATGGTTAATTTATTATTTTTTAGTGTTTCCAATTGTAATTTCTATTTTATTATTTAAGATTTCAATAGTTTTACTTATTTTAGCTTCAACTACATTATCTAATATATTTTCCGCCAATATTTCTTCTTTAATATGTTCTGAGTACTTAATTACAGCTGCTTTTAATCGTTCGCTTTTAGTAGATAAACCAAGGACTATCCTTTGTTCAACTTTCAAATCCGCTTCTTTCCTTAACAACTGACACTGTCTTATTACATCCCTTATAGCCCCTTCAATAATTAAATCTTCACTTAAATTTACATCTAAAGCAACAATATTCTCTCCTTCTTTTCCAATTACAATATCTTTCTTTGGTCTAGATTGTTTTAAGAAAAGATTTGTACTATATTTCTCGCTCCATCCCGGAATATCTAATGTATCTCCCTTGTCAAATTCATCGATAAGTTTATTCATTATCTCAGAATCAAGAGTTTCAAGAGTTCTTTTCATTTTCTGTACATCACCTTTTAGGACTGCTCCTGCTGACTTAAAATTTACAATTAAATATTGTTCATCAAGTTTTGAAGAATCTTTTGCAAATTCAATCCTCTTTATATTTAACTCATCTTTAATCACTTGATACATATTTTCAATAACCTCAACATATTCTTCTTTAACAATCAAATACATACATGAAATTGGTTGACGCAATTTTATCTGTTGCTCATTTCGCAACCTAAGTGCTAATGCAATAATATCTCTTACTAATTTGGTTTGAACTATAATTTCACTATTATCAAATCCATTAAAAGGTTCTGGCCATTCATTTAGATGTACAGAAATCGGAACTTGATTATCAAATTTCCTAATCATATGCTGCCATATATACTCTGTTAAAAATGGAATAATTGGAGACATTACTTTAACAGTACTAATAATTGAGTTGTATAAGCACCAATATGCAATTCTTTTATCATCCATATCAGTAGTTTTCCAAAATCTTCTTCTATTAATTCTTATATACCAATTTGATACCTCATCAACAAATATTTCAAATTCCTTAACCAAAGAATATGCTTGATATGAATCCATGTAATCTTTTGCATTTCTTACAAACTCATTAGTTCTGGCCATCAACCATTTATCTGTAACACTTAGCTCTTGCAATTCAGGTTTAAATCCATTTATATTAGGCATATCAAGATTAGCATAAGTAGTGAAAAATACGTAAATATTCCAAAATCCAAGTAATTTTCTTCTTGCTTCATCTCCTAGAGAAAATCCAAATCTAACATCACTTGCAATATTTGCACCAGTAAATAAATACCTAACTGGATCAGCACCAATCTTCTCAGCAGCCTCATCAAATTGAATCATAAAACCAGTTTTTGAAAATTTTGAACCATCTTCTGAAATTACAGTATTATATGCTAAAACCTTTTCATATGGCGCTTTTTCTTCAAGAGTTACACTCATAAATAGAAGAGAATAAAACCACAATCTTACTTGTTCCCTCATCTCAGTAACCCATTCAATCGGGAAAAACTTTTTCCAATTTTCTTTATCTTCGAAATATCCAAGAGTAGTAAATGGTGTAATTCCAGCATCTAGCCAAACATCACCAACCTCAGGTATTCTAGAAACATTTTTCCCGCATTTTGGACATTTTATTGTAATTTCATCAATCCAAGGTCTATGAAGCTCAGGTAATTTATCTACATCTTCTGCACCATACTTTTTTAAGTCTTCTTTCGATCCTATAACAGTAAGTTCACCACAACTATCACAAGGATAAAAGGGTAAAGGTAACCCATAAAATCTTTTTCTGGAAATATTCCAATCTCCCATATTAATAAGCCAATCATTCATACGCTTTCCAATGTATTCAGGTTCCCATTTAACATTATTAGCTGCTTCTATTAATTTTGGTTTAATTTCATCTGTCTTTATATACCAAGCCCTTACAAGTCTAAAAATTACCTCATTTTTACATCTCCAACATACTGGATAACTATGTTTATATAAATGAGTTTTATATAATTTATTCTGATTTTTCAAATTATCAAAAATCTCATTTGTTACATCTTTTATATTTTTTCCAGACAGCCAACCAAATCCTTCAAAAAACACTCCATTATCATCAACAGGCATAACTTGAGGAAGATTTAATTCTTTACCTAACTCAAAGTCTTCATTACCACAACCTGGTGCAATATGTACAACACCAGTACCCTCCTTTGGATCAACTATTTCCCATGGTACAATTTTGTGGATAACATTCTCTTGAGATTTAAAGTCATTAAAACACGTATCATACTCTAATCCAATCAATTCTTTTCCTTTGAAAATTCTAACAACTTTAGATTTATCATCCCCAAGCACATTCAAGGAGTCTTTTGCAATTATAAGTAGATCTTGATCACTTTTAACTTCAACTTCACAATAATCGATATTTGGATTTATTGCTAAAGCTACATTTGATGTTAATGTCCATGGAGTTGTAGTCCAAACTAAAATTTTTCTATTTTGATTCTTTATAGGTAACTTAAAAAATACTGATGTATGTTCTATTTCTTTATATGAACCAGTCATTTCATGTTCAGATAAAGAAGTACCACATCTTGGACACCATGGCATTGGCCTATATGACTCTGTAATCCATCCCTTTTCATGACATTTTTTTAGAAATGTCCAAATCCCAGTAATATTAGAATCAACATGTGTAAAATATGAATTTTCCCATTCCATCCACTGACCCAATCTTATTGATTGTTCTGTAATTCTCTTAGAGAATTTTGTAATTCTATCAACACATTTTCTTGTAAAATTATCCATCCCATATTTTTCTATATCTTTTTTGCTATCAAATCCTAATTCTTTCTCAACTTCAACTTCAACCCATAGTCCTTGAGAATCAAACCCATTTCTATAGTGACATGAATAGCCATGCATAGATTTATAGCGAATAAATACATCCTTCAATGTTCTTCCCCATGCATGATGTATACCCATAGGGTTATTTGCTGTAATTGGTCCATCTAAAAATCTAAATGGCTTATTATCTTTATTCTTTTCTTTTAATTTTTCAAAACACTCATTATCTTCCCAGAACTTAAGAACTTCATGTTCCATTTTAATAAAATTAGCACTAGTATTTTCCATTAATTTTATTCCTTTCTTATATTTAAGCATAATCAAAAAATAAACTAGTCAACTTTTAAAAAAAATCCGTTAAAGTATCGGCATTTTCATTAAAAAATTGTCATGAAATTTTTGATTATACCTTATTCATTTTTATAAAAAACAAAAAACTCCTCAAACATTAAAGGGACGAGAAGTCTTCACGTGGTACCACCCAATTTGCAATTATAAAATAGACGTAAACTGCATCTTGTAAAGAAATATAACGGTTCTTAACCGGCACTAGTTACACATTAATCAAACTAACTTCACTAGGCAATTTATGGATGATTTTTCAAAGGGTTCCTCTTATGAGTTTTCCACTATCACTCACTCACTATAAAGATCAATACCATCTACTTGTTCCAATCATTATTTTTAAAAAGAATTTAAATTTACTTTGGTGATATTATATATTATTAACTAAATACAGTCAAGAATGCATGTATAAACATTTAACAAAACTATTTGAGTCAATTACCTAAGGGATATCAAAAAATAAACTCTAATTCTAGAGTATGAATTCCAATGATTTAACTATTTTTTTATCAAAATTAATGAATAATTTGCTTTTTGCAGAATATTCATTACTATTTTAGTAAAATAATTCATTCATTATTAAATTTACAATATGTTAACAAAATAACATATATATGATATAATTTAAATAAATCAAAACATTAATTACTACTCAATAAACACAGCTATCTGTGTAAATCTTAATAATTGTAGCATATTATTGTTTTTTCAATTTTCTAATGACTAAAAGGTATATCCTAAGTTAGGCAGAATCAAAAAATAGTCAGACAGCTTTTTTGGAAAATTAACTAAATCATAAAAAGTTATCTTATGAAATTTCTGATTATGCCTTATTTAAATATAGATTAAAATTCAGGAGGTAATTGAATGAAAAGTTTATTTAAGAAAAGAAAAGTTGCAACATCTTTAGTAATTTTGGTTGCTATTATAGCAACATCAATATCTATTGGAGGATTATTAACTACTATTCACGGAGAACCAAACTATCAAATTCAAAGCAGCAACACTGTTGCTGACTCAAGTATGGGTGGATTTGCTTCAGTGGAAAAATACGGAGTTAAGACGACTACTGGTGGATCAGGTGGTAAAACTGTGACAGTTAGTAATTACGACGATTTGAAGAAAAACGCTGAATCTGATGAACAAATTGTAATTAAAGTAAGCGGTAAAATATCTGCTCCAGGTTCACATGGATTAATTAAAGTTCAATCCAATAAAACCATTATAGGGATAGGAAGTAATGCAAAGCTAAACAAAATCACGCTTTCTGTTAATGCATGGGATAGACCTGGTGAAAGTTGTGATGCTGATGATTATGGTACTTTTACACCAGCTTCAAATGTAATTATTCGAAATCTTGAATTTACAGGATTAGCAGATTTCCCAGATGATACCAATGTAGACCCTGATTGTATTAGAGTAGAAAGTTATTCACATCATGTGTGGATTGACCATAATACCTTTCAATACGGTGCAGATGGTGCAACAGATGTTAAACGTGGTGCAGACATGGTTACGATTTCATACAATCATTATGTAAAAACTAAAAAAACTGCTCTTATTGGTCATAGTGATAATACAGGAGCTCAAGATAGAGGTTTCTTAAATGTCACATTCCACCATAACTACTTTGATGGAACTGAAACTAGAACACCAAGGTTAAGATGGGGTTATGTCCATGTATACAATAACTACTACGATTTTAAAACTCATGCTTTCCGAATTGGACCCGAAGGAAGAATTTATGCTGAAGGTAACTATGTAGCTTCTACAAGCGGAAAAATTCTTAGAGATAAAGAAAATGAAGGGCATCTAACTTGGACAAATACTAATATTTGGGATAAAGATGCTTATGGTGATGTTGGAAATAAATTATTAGATGCAGATCAATCTGTATCAAAACCATCATATAATTATTCTGTAGATCCGGCTTCATCTAAACCACCAGCAGCTGGTGTAGGTAAGATATAAGCAATTTATTTTATAGTAGATTAAAATTATAATGGAAGGAAAAACTATTAAAGCTTTCCAAAATCTTTAAAACTTAAATATAACATTTTTCAATAAATAGTAAGTTTGTTAAGCAACAGTAAAAAGATGTTTTGAAATTAATCAGAACATCTTTTTTTAGCAAAAATAAGCCAAAATAAAAAATCATAATTATCTATTTGAAATTTTCTAATAATTCACATTAAAGTTATAATAAATATACCAGTGCTTTAACGGATTTTAAAAAAAGTTGAATAGTTTATTTTTTGATTCTGGCTTATGATGAGTTTTTAAAGTAATTTCCTTTTTATTGTATATTTTTCAATTCTATCTTTTTAGCCTTTTTTGTGCTAGTATTTATGTAAGGCATAATCAAAAATTTCATAAGACAATTTTTTTCTTAAAATACCAATGCTGTAACGGATTTTTTAAAAAGTTGATTAGTTTATTTTTTGATTCTAACTAATAGGAGTTTTAAAAATAAATTCCAATTTATATTTTCAAATTGTGCCTTGCTTAAGAGATATCAAAAGGATATCAAAAAATAAACCTTAGTTTTCAAATAAGGAGAACCTAAAAAATAATACCGAATTCTTTTCGTCTGAAGTTCACTTAAATCGTGTGAATTCATACTCGAGAATTAGAGTTTATTTTTTGGATATCCCTAAGTAAGATTTGTAAAATAAAATATTTTATAATAAAATATAATGAATACCTATTAATTTTAATGCGGAGTATTTTTAATGATTTATATCAAAATAATCTCTATAATTCTACTAATTATTATTATATATTATGTTAAAAAAATAAAAAATAAAAAACAGGTACAAATTTTATTTATAGTTTTTTGTATTTCAATAATTATGTGGATTTTTTCCTCTATTTTAATAAGCTTTTATAAAGAATATATAATCGAACTTTTAGGTATCTTTTTTATACCTATATTATATATCCACTATTTTTTTACACCAGTATTTTTTCTACTATTTGCTATTTCATTTTCAAAAAGTGATCAAAAAATAAATAAAAAATTTTTTTTATTATTTATTTTTCCTGTTTTAACATTTATTATTGCATGTACTAACAGTTTTCATCATTTTTATTATAATTCTGAAGCTTTAGTTTTTGTTGGAAGCGAATTTAAAAATCTAGGTTTTTACGGAAAATATATCCATGTAACATATTCTTATTTATTTGTTTTCATTGGAATTATACTTATTATTTATTGTGCAATTGAGAATTCTGGATTATTCTCAAAACAGTCCATTTTAATTGCTATTGGTTCTTCTTTTGTTCTTATTACCAATATTATCAGACTTTTTTTTATTGTAACATTCCCAATTGATACATCAATTTCTTTTTTGATTTTAATAATATGTTTCTACTTTGCAATCTTTAAGTATGATTGCCTCAATTTACTTCCTATTGCAACTAAAATAATATTAAATAACATAACAAACAGTTATATTATTATAGACACTCATTTTAGTATTGTTGATTTTAATGAATCTTTCAAAGATATCTTGTTATCATATGTAGAATTAAAAAGAAAAGATAATTTTTTTAAGCAAATAAATAATTCAATTTTTGATAAAGAATTGTTTTTAAAAAAAATAAATGAAGCTAAAAAATATAATAGTAAGGTTTTTTTTAGATATAATTTAAAAGATAATAATAATAATACATATTACTCAATTGAAATTATACCAATAAAATTAATATGTTATGCAATATCGTTTAAAAATATAACAGAGGAAGTAAAAAATGATATAAGGATAAAGGAAATAGAAAGGTTTTCCACAATGGGGCATCTTATTGGTGGTATTTCTCATAATCTAAAAAGTTCTATAATGACTATAAGTGCTGGAACAAATGAATTAAGGGACTTGGCAATTGAATATGAAGAATCTATAAAGGATAAATCAGTTACAAATGATGATCATCATGAAATTGCTATGGATATGATTAAAAAGATTGATAATTTAATGATACCACAGTGTTTATATATTTCCAATGTGATCTCTAGTATAAGAAATCAATTAATTCAATCAAGTATAAATGAAAATTCTTTTTCTATGGATGAATTAATAAAAAGAATTGATATGCTAATTAACTATAAATTAAAAAAGCATAAGTTTATTTTACAAAAAGATATTGAAATTGATCCTGAAACAATAATTGAAGGAAATGTTGCTGATCTAATTCAAATAATAAATAACTTGATTCTAAATGCAATTCAGGCTTATGGAAAAGCAGGCGAGAAAATTATATTAAAACTAAGAAATAAAAATGATAATTTAATTATATCTGTAATTGATAATGCTGGAGGAATCAAAAAAGAAATACAAAAACAGATTTTTAATAAAATGATAACCTCAAAAGGTAAGTATGGTACTGGATTAGGTTTGTATATTTCATATGTAATTGCATCAGCAAAACTAAATGGTGAAATATGGTTTAAAACAATTATAGGTGAAGGAACAACATTTAACATTAGTATTCCTCGAAAAAAATAACAATTAACTTGAGGTGATTTTATCCTAAAAAAATATTTTACATTTTGTTTAATATTCTTTTCTTCCTTCTTATTTATTGGAGAATCATTAGATAAGTCTAGTTTTAATAATACAATTAGAGATTTTATAAAAGTTACTTATATCAAGGGATTACTCCCTGTAATGGAATTTTTACATATACTTTACGGTCCTTTATATACTATTTTCCATTCTCTAATAATTTTTATTGTTATTCTTATATTTAAAAAAAGATTATTTGCCTGTATATTTGCAATTATTATGTTATTACAAAAACCAATTATAGAATTTTTTAAAAATATTTATCAAAGTCCAAGACCTCCCCAAGAATTTTTTGGTGTATATGAGATAAATTCCTATTCATATCCAAGTGGACATGCAATGGTTTCAATGACAATTACTTTATTTGTAATTTATTTTGTTTTTACCACATTAAAAACTGGTATTAAATATCTTTTTAGTATTATCTATTTAATACTTGCAATATTAAGTGCTTATTGTCGATTATATTTAGATGTACACTGGTTCATAGATATTATTGGAGGTTGGTTTCTTGTATTTAGTATATGCCCTATAAGTATATTCTTATATAAAAAACTACCAATTTACTATGAAAAATATAAAAATAATTCAAAAAAGACTTTTAATAGATATCCTGCATCAAAAGGTAAGGCAGAATCAAAAAACAAACTCTA
This sequence comes from Clostridiales bacterium, assembly GCA_039770155.1. GTDB lineage: Bacteria > Bacillota > Clostridia > Acetivibrionales > JBDMZA01 > JBDMZA01. The sequence goes on along the minus strand of JBDMZA010000417.1, from coordinate 827 downwards.
ATTCTCGAGTTTGAATTCGCATGATTTAAGCGAACTTCAGACGAAAAGAATTTGGTATTATTTTTTAGGTTCTCCTAAGATCTATTGGTGATAAAATTTCTTTTATTTATTTTCAACATATGCAAGTGCAAAAATTTGGTTTTTATCATCTTTATAATTTACTTGAATATGAATATAATATATTCCTTTTTTATTATTAAAGTCACTTAAATTAACTGTAGTTGACCAAATATTTTCACTTAAAGTATAGTCTTTGTAGTGAATTTTATTACCTCCATCTTCTATATTCCATGTAGAAAATATAATATAATTTATATCATCATAATTTATACCTTTTATATCACTTATGTTTAAAGTGAAATAACCTTGGGATGTCACAGGGTTGTTGGTAACAACTTTATGAGAAAGAGAATCTCCTCTTATTAATGCTCCAGCCATGCCTAAAAAGCTACGGTTTTTAGCTTTATCATCCGCAAATACTGAGATGTAAAATTTTTCTGTTTTATTGATACTTTTGCTCAATGAAATCTCAACTTCCCATGTACCATTGCCTAGATCTTTTCCTGTATACCATTCTAAATAATGGTTTCCTTCCATATCTGCTGAAGACCTAAATAAAACTTTATCAATTCCTGCTTCACCAATATCTTTTATACCATCAATTCTTACAGTAAATTTTCTTTGTGGTACATCAGTATTTACAGTAATATTACCACCTATAGGACTTTGTGAATCATTTATTACTGATGGTGTTTTGCTAACATTCTTTTTTGAATTATTTGATTCATTTTCATTATTTGTTTTATCTGCTGCTGGTGACTTTGTTT